>NZ_JBRREA010000027.1:0-59904 GCF_056759975.1 Stenotrophomonas sp. STEN031 | reverse complement strand
GAGCATCACTACCACTACCCCCACCCAGACCCTCACCCTCCGCCACACCCATACCATCACCCTCACCCTCTCCCACCGCAAAAGCCAAAGCCAAAGCCAAAGCCAAAGCTTTTCCCGGTCCGCCCCCGCCTTCGCGGGGAAAGCTCTTGGGCCACCTCGCCAGCGCCCCTGCCCCGCGTAGCGCGCGAGGCGTACGAAAAGTCACGAGCCGTTGGCTCGTAAACGCCTGTTCTTAACGCAAGCGAAGAAGGGAGGGCAAACAGCAGCTACCAAAGCCCACAAACCGTAGCCCGGGTAAGCGCAGCGCACCCGGGGCTCCTCACGCGGAACCCCGGGCACACCAAATCCACACCTACCCGAACTACCCCACTCAGTTCTTTATCTGCACGTCATCGATATACACATTGACGTCATACGCGGTGTTGGCGTGGTACAGCCATATCGCATCCAGCTTCACGGTGCTGGCGGTGATCGCACCATTGCCATCCACCCAGGCATTCCACTGCGCTGCATCGCTCAACGACCACGACACATAGGTCCAGGTATTGGCCGCTATCGCCTTGCTGGTCGAACGCTCGGTGCCATCACTGTCGTCGATGCCCAAGCCGACCGACGTACCGCTGCCGCCACTCCACACCCAGAAGCCCACCACGCCATTGCTGCGCGTCAACGCGGTATTGCTGGCCGGCGTGCCGCTGCCGGACAATAGCCGCACTGCCCATGCCGCAGTGCTGGCAGTGTCGTCCTTCAACAATACCCGCAACGAACAACTGCCGTTTTTCTGCGTGGTGCAATCGCGCGTTGCGGTGGAGGCGGTGCTGATGCCGGTGGTGCTGCCCGAGTAGCTGGGACTGGTATTGAAATGGCCCACGCTGCTTTCAAAACGATCCAGATAGGTCACCGTACCGGTGCCGCCGCCACTGCCCGGGTTCAACAGCGCGTAGTACTTGGACCAGTTCCAGTTGATGCCCGGGTCGGTATGGGTTTGGCCGCTGTAGTGCTGGTGGCCCTTGATCTTGACGCTGGTGGCCAGCACGTTGATGCCGCTGCTGGACGCGCCGCTGTAGGCGCTGGCGCAGCTGATCGCGCTGTAGGTGCTGCAGAAGCTGCGGACCAGCGCCGCCGATGACTCGTACATGGCATTGGTGTACCACGAGCTGTTGTCGATATAGCCCTCGTGCTCGATGCCCAGCGTATAACTGTTCTGGTTGCGCACATGCCAGGCGGTATCTGCATTGCGCACCATCTGCGTCACCTGGCCATCGGAGGAACGGATCACGTAGTGCGCGCTGACCTGCGCGGAAGCGTTCTTGAACCAGGAAATGGTGCCGGCATAGCTGCCCTGGGCGGTGTGTATCGTCACCGCGCTTACCGCCGCCGAGCGTGAGGCAGTGTAGTTTGACGCCGAGGCTGCACTCCAGATTGCCGGACCATAGTCGGTGCTCTGGATGCCCGCATCCAGTGCGGGTGCCGCCAACGTCTTCGACGCACTGGTACTGCGTGCCTGCAAGGTCTCGCTGATCGGATCCACTTGGTAGGCATCGGTTTCGACGCGGTCCTTGCTGACATCCAGCCGCACCATCGGTGCGCGCAGCGTGACCAGTTGCGGTGCGTCGAAGGCCTGCTCCCACGCGATTGCGCGCTCCGGCACCACGATGCCACGGTCGTTGACACCGCGGTCCTGGGCCAGCAAAACGTCATAGGCAAAGCTGGTGCGCGCATAGTCATCGATCGCGCTGCGCGCAGTTACGGCCGCATCGCGCGGCGTATAGCCGGCATAGCGCATCAGGGCCGCGCGGATGGCCTCCGGCGTCGGCGCACCGGCGGTGGCGGCAGCGGGATGGTCCTGGCGGATCTGCGCATCCAGCAAGGCCGCTGCCGCCAGGATGTTGGTGGCAGCGTCGGTGCGCACCGCGGCGCTGGAAACGCCCAGCAGTTTGGCGGCTTCGCCCACCTGGTCTTCAAAGCCACCGCCGGCATACAGGCCCATCACCCCCCACGACGGTGGCATGCGCAGGTGGGCGTGGTCCTGGTCACTGGTATCGGGTTGCAAGGGCGACCAGCGGCTTTGCACATAGGCCAGCGATTCCAGCGTGCCACGCGGGATGCTGGGGTAGCGGCGGTAAGCCTGCTGGAAATAGCGCACATACATCGCCCGCAAGGGCAGCAGGCGCGCTTCCTCCATCTTCAACTGCATCTCCAACACCTGTTCAGTGTCGGCGATAGGTGCCTTGATGGCGGTTTGGGCAAGTGCGGGAACAACTACGGCACTGGTGATGACGGCAGACAGCAGCACGGCGGTATGACGGTGCATCATCGGTAGGACCCCTAGCTTGGAACCCCCTGCACCCGTGTTTCTACCGCAGCGACGTTGCCGACGGGTGAAGAGCGGCATCAATCAGTGATCGCTGTCATGCCCTTGGTGGACGTGCGTCGCAACCGCGCAGCACGTTATGCGCGTGCAGTGCAGGTAGAAATCAAGCGGACGCAGATTGAACCGTGCGTCGGCGCTCGAACCACCACAACGCGGCGGCGACGATCACGAAACCCAACAACCACGGCCAGCGTGGGCCGGGGATGGGCAGCGGCGCGGTACGCGTCACACCACCGCTCAACGCCAGGGTGGCTTCGCGCATCTGCTGTGCGTGCATGGCCGCAGCCTTGGCCGGGTCCAGTAGCAGCAGGCTTTCCTGTTGCCCGGCCGCGTCGATGCGGTGCCAACCGGCATGCTGTGGCCAGGCGGCTACACAGCCACCGGCTGCGGGATCGGGCAGCAGCGCAGTGCGGCTTTCATCTTCGGCAATCACGCTCACCGGGGCCTTCAAGCCACACAGGCTGATGCGCTCGCCACGCCATGCCCAGGCCGGCAGCGCAGGTGGGGGCACGCTGGTGCTTGGCCTTGCCACGGCTGACAACACCGCGTTCCACAGCTCGGCATGCGCCCCTGCATGCCCGGCCAGTACCAAGGCATAGCTGTCGGTGATCGGCAGCAGGCCTACGCGGCCCAGGCCTAGGGCACGCCAGCCACCGATCGCGCTGCCATCTGCCGCGACCAGCAAGGGCACGACGTCGGGGCTGCTGATGTCGATGTTGAAGCGCTCGACGCTGAGCGTGGTGGCGTCCTGTCCTTCATTGGTGGAACCTTGCAGGGCTATCGGTCTGATCTGGTCGCCACCGCGTACCTGCAGGCCCCACTCGCGCAGGGCGCGGCGTGCATTGCCATCCAGCGCGCCGCTGGTGCGCACCAGTACGCCCAGACCAGCACGGACTGCCGCGCTGATTGCGTTGCGCTGCGTGGTAGACAGCGCCGCAAGCCGACGCTCGTCGAGCACCAGCAGATCAAGGCGTACCAGCGTGGCTGCATCCAGCGCCGCCGGTGCATCGCCCAGTTGAAGACCACCACCTACCAGCATGCTGGTTTGTACGTTGGCGCCAATATCGGTGGCCCAGCGCTGCAGGTACTTCAGCTCCGGCCCGGGCGCGCCGGCCAGCAGGCGCAGGGTGGGCGCGGTGATGGCGCGCACGCGCGCCGGCACCGGCAGTTGGTCCAGCACCTGGCCGCGCTCATCGAGCACACGCAGGGCAAACAGCACGTCGCCCGCATCGCGCGCACTGGCGCCGAGCGTGACGCGGCCAGCCTTGTCCGGCGCGGCGATGGCGACGCGATGGCCGGCCGGATCCAGCAGTTCCACGCGTGCGCTGGGCAGGCCTTGCACACGGGCATGCACGTTGAAGCTGGCACCCGGTGCGAGCAAGGGCGGCGCCTGCAGTTCCACCAGACCACGCGGCGCGGCGTTCGGCAGGAAGCGCACCGCCGGCAAGGCCGCATCGCGATCGCGTGCGGGCAAGCCCTGGCCGACGATCACCACGTCGCGTGTGCCCGGGTGCTGGCGCAACGCGGTTGCCAGGTCCGGCACCGGCGTTGCGTCGCGCAGTGCCGGTGCCTCAGGCAGACGCACAACGGCTGCGGCAGGCACGGATGCCAGCGCTGCGGCATCCGTGCCGGCGCTGGCTACCAGCAGGGTGCCGGCATGGCCGGGGCGCGCAGGTGGTTGCAGGGTGAAATACAGCAGCAAGGCGGCGAGCAGCTGCAGCACCAGCAGGGTAGCCAATCGGGGCGCGGACGGGCGTGGTGCCAGCGCAAAGCGCAGGCTGCCAAGCAGTACGGCAAGCACGATCAGCAGCAAGGGCAGCCAGGACATCATCGGGCGGGATCCGTTGGCGTGCCGAGTGCTTCAAGGTAGCGGCGTCCGCCGGCATCGGCGGCGTTGCGACGTGCTGGCGGACCTTCGGCGCGCCGCAATGCCGGCCACAGCTGGTCGCGCAGCTGCTGCCGGCAACGCTGGCAATCGGGCTGCTGGCGCAATGCATCGACGGCGGCTACGACATCCAGCGAATCGGGCACGGCATCGGGATGGGCATCCAGCCAACGCGTGAGTGCATCCAGATCCACGGCCTGGGTGGGCGCGGCCAGTGCCTGCCAGGCGCTGGCAACCACGCCGTCGGCGGTGGGCCTTGCCGCCAGTTGCACGCCTCGATTGCCCAAGCCATCGCGTTTGCCGGTCATGCGCCGGGCCATGTCGATGGGCGGCAGCTCGCTGCCCACGCGCGCCAGGTAGATGCGTTCGGCCTGCTGCACCTGCTTGATGAAGCCCAGCGCCTTGTAGGCGTAGGGCAGCGCCTGGTCTGGATGGCCCTGACGCAGATGGCCCTCGGACTGCCACATCTGGTCGAGCGCGGACTTCAGGATGGCGCGGGTCTGCGGGTCCAGCAGGGTGGCGGCTTCGGCGTGGTCGTGGGTGTGGCCGTACTCGGACAGCACGTCGGTGGCGCTGCCAAATACCGGCGCGCTGCCGTTGCTGCCGCCATGGTCGTGGCCGTCATCGTCGGCGTGATCGGCATGGCTGTCGGCGGTGGGCGCATCACCGGTCGGCAGGTCGCCGGTCGGCGGTGGCTTGGCACCGCCTTCGGCTTCCTCGCCGAGGAACTGGCCGTAGCGCAGGCGCAGGATACGCTGGTCCACGCCGATTGCATCGGCGCGCTTGGTGTAGGTGTCGGCGTCCAGGCTGCCGCGTTGTTTCAGCAGGGCTTCGGCGTCGATGATGATCTGCCGCTGGCTGCGGAAGTAGGCCGGCATCACCTTCTTGATTGCGCCTTCCAGATCGCTGGCCTGCACCTGCTGCTCGCTGGGCAGGCGCAGGATCAGGCTGGCGCTGCGCGCCTCCTGTGGCTGCGGGCTGCGGTTGTCACGCACGGTGAGGCGTGCGACGACTTCGTCGCCCGGCTCCAGCCCAAGCGCGGCCAGATCGGCGCTATAGGCAAAGCGTCGCGCCGTGGCTGGTCCGCTGCCGCTCAGGTTGAGCTGGCGCTGCTGGAAGCTGATGTTCTCGCCCGTGCCTTTGGCGGTGGTGACATCCAGCGTTGCGGTGTTGTTGACGCCAAAGTCGTCGCTGGCCTCGAAGCGCAGCTGCCAGCTGCGTTGCCGCGGTGCGGCCTGGTTGAGTGTCTGCGCGGGCTCGATCACCTTCACCTGCGGTGGGCGGTCCACCACCACCTCCAGCCGATAGGCGCGGCCGGCCTCGGCCATGGCCGGGCTGGTATGGATGCGGTACAGGCCTGCGCGCTGCACTACGTCGCTGCCGCGCCAATCGTCACCATCGCGCTGCAGGGCCACGCGGCGGCCATCGTGGAACTGCAGCCATGCCTGTTGTGGGTGTGGCGAAAACTGCAGGCGCCATTGCAGCTGGCTGCCTTGCAGGGCACGCGCATCGAGTTTTTCGCCCGCGCTTGCGGCCTGGCCGCTATAGGCGGGCGGTGTGACCTGCAGCCAAGTGCCCCGCAGTACCGGTGCGGTGCCGCGTGCCGCGCGCTCGGTCGTTGCGGGGCCGGCATCGGTGCCGGTCACGCCCGCTGCGCGTGGCCATAGCAGCGCGGCGCTGACCAGCAGCATGGCAAGCAACCACCACAGCACCACCGCGCGCCACGGCCAGCGTGGGCGCAGGTCCGGTGGATCGCGCTGCAGTTGGTGCTCGACATGGCGACGCTGGCGTTGTTGCAGCGGATTGAGCTTATCGCTGGCGGCGAACAGCAGGTCGGCGCTGTCCTGCAGCTGCGGATGCTCGTTCAGGCGTTTGATCAGCCAGCGTGTATCCAGGCGGCGGGCGCGCCACATCGCAACTGCGGCTACCAGCAGCGCTGCGCCGGTGCCGACGATGTAGGCCGCGTCCAGCCCAAGCATGCGCGCCACCAGCGCGGCCACCGCAAGCGCCGCCGGCAGGCCGGCTACCAGGGTGATCAGCAGGCGGCGTCTTCGTGCCGCCTGCAGCAGCTCGCGCGCCTTCATGGCGGACCCCGGCGGCGCGGTGCGCTGGCGAGCCAACGCTCAAGCAGGAACAGCAGGGCGATGGCCAGCAGCAGCCAGTGGCTCAGTTCGGTTGCCGCCTGCGGGTAGGCGGCAGCGCCGGCCTGCGGCTGCATGCCCGCCGCCAGCGCACGTCGCGGGATGCTTGGTGGCTGCACGATGGCGCGCAGCTGTGCGGGAAAGTCGGCCTCCAGCAGCACCGGCAGGGTGGAGGCCTGCAGCGGTGCGGCCCAGCGCAGCCAATGTCCCTGCGCGCTGCTGATCTGTTCCAGTACCAGCGTGCCTGCAGCATCGCGCCACAGTGGCGTGCGTTGTGCATCTGCAGGCACCGGCGTGCGTGCGTCCACCAGCAGCGGACTGCCGGCCTGCAGCTCGGCGAGCACGCTTGCCGGCAATGGCTTGGCCGATAGCCAGAGGTGCAGTGCCTGTGTGTCGGTGAACGCGGTATCGTCGCCCGCCGTATCGGGCTTGGCACTGTTCCAGGCACTGGCCAGCGCGTTGAGGTAGCGCAGCCCTTGCGTGCCGATCGCGTCATGGCGGATCTGCAAGCGCGGTGCTGGCGGTACGGTCGCCGCGTTCGTTGCCGGGGCCTGTTCGATTACCTGCCAGTGCACCGCACGTGAGAGCTGCACGCGTTGTGCATCCAGTCCATCCAGCACCGTCGGCACCACCACGGTAAGCGTGGCGTCGGCTGGCAGGCTGGCATCCAGCTCACGCAACAGGCTGGCGATAGGCTGCTTCGGCGTTGGTGCGTTGTTCTGATCGATGCGCGGGAAGCCCGGCGCCAACCACAGCCACTGCGCATCGTTTGCAGCCACGGCCGCTTGCGCGGTGGCGACGTCCAGGCCGGGCAGCACCGCGACGCGGGCCTGCGTGTCGGCCACGCCGGTCAGTGCCGGCCGTGCCAGCAGCACGGCGAGCAGGGCCAGCAACAGCAGGCGCAGGAGCAGCAGCGGCCATTCGTCAAAGCGGATGCGGCGGCGCGGCCGTGGTTTGGCCGACAACCAGCGCAGTGCAGCGAAATCGATGATGCGCTGTTCGCTGCGCCGGGCAAGATGGATCAGCAATGGCAGCAGCAAGGCGGCCAAGGCGATGAAGCCTGCCGGGAACAGCCACAGCAGGCTCATGCGCCGTTCCCTGCGCGGCGGCCAAACAGGCGCTGCAGGGGCGCGTCGATGGCCTCATCCAGATAGCCGGTGTCATGGCGGATACCGGCCGCCTGCAGGCGCGCATCCAGTACGCGCTGTGCTTCCTTGAAGCGGGCAAGGTAGTCGGTGCGCACAGCGGCGCCATCGCTGAGCAGCTCATCGCCGGTTTCCGGATCGCGGAAACGGTGACCATCGCGGAACGGGAAATCCCGTTCCTCCACGGTCAGCAACTGCAGGTGCACCACATCGCGACCGGCCTTGGCCAGGCGCTCGGCCAGTTCGACCTCCGCCGCATCGAAGCCATCGCCGATCATCACCACCAGATCATTGCTGGCGATGCGTTCCCACAAGGGCGACAGCTTCTGCTGTGGCGGCCATTGCCCTGCAGCACGCAGTGCATGCAACTGCAGATGCAGGCGGTCGCGCTGGCGCAGGCCGTCGCCGGCCGGCAGCAACTGCACACTGTCACCGCCCAGGGCGATCAGGCCGAAGGCATCGCCTTGCTGCAGGGCCAGCTCGGCCACGCAGGCCAGCACTGCCTTGGCCGCATCCAGCCGCTGCCACTCCGGCCGTGTGCGGTCGGCCTGGCCCATCGAGGCGCTGCAGTCGAGCAGCAGCCAGACGGTGACCGGGCTTTCGCGCTCGGATTCGCGCACGAAGAAACGGTCCGAGCGCGCATAGAGTTTCCAGTCGATCTGGCGCAGTTCGTCGCCGGGCTCGTAGGCGCGGTACTGCGCGAACTCCAGCCCGGCGCCACGGCTGCGGCTGGCATGCGTACCGATGCCGCGGCTGCCACTGGCCCGCTGCGGCCACAGCCGCAGGCTGCGCAGGCGACTGCGCACATCGGCGGGGATCAGCGGTGGCGTGGCGGCAGCCATGCGTCAGCGTTCGTATCAGGCGGGGATTGGCACCGCGCGCAGCAGCGCGGCAATCACGTCATCGGCGCTCTTGTGCTCGGCCTCGGCGGCGAAGGACAGCAGCAGGCGATGGCGCATCACCGGTGCAGCCAAGGCCTGCACATCTTCGCGGGTGGCGGCAAAGCGGCCCTGCAGCAGGGCGCGCGCCTTGGCGGCCAGCACCAGCGATTGGCCGGCGCGCGGGCCGGCGCCCCATTTGATCCAGTTGTTCACTTCGGCCGGTGCGCCATCGCCGGGGCGGCTGGCGCGCACCAGACGGGTGATCCAGCTGAGCAGGTCGGGGCTGATGTGCACATCGCGCACGGCGGTCTGCAAGGCCTTCACCGCCTCGGCGTCCATCACCTTGGGTACGGCGCCGCTGTGGCTGCCGGTGGTCTGGGCGAGGATGTCGCGTTCTTCTGCTTCCGTCGGGTAGTCGACGCGGACGTGCAGCAGGAAGCGATCGAGCTGGGCTTCGGGCAGCGGATAGGTGCCGGCCTGTTCGATCGGGTTCTGCGTGGCCAGCACGAAGAACGGCGAGGGCAGGGCGTAGGTGGTGCCGGCGTAGCTGACGGTGCGTTCCTGCATCGCCTCCAGCAGCGCGGCCTGGGTCTTGGGCGGGGTGCGGTTGAGTTCGTCGGCCAGCAGCAGGTTGGTGAAGATCGGGCCCTGCTGGAAGCGGAACGCGCGCTTGCCGGTGCCATGGTCTTCTTCCAGCAGTTCGGTACCGAGGATGTCGCTGGGCATCAGGTCGGGGGTGAACTGCACGCGCCGGAACTGCAGCTCAAGCGCCTGGCCAAGCGAGCGCACCAGCAGGGTCTTGCCCAGCCCGGGTGCGCCTTCCAGCAGGCAGTGGCCGCCGGCCAGCAGGCCGATCAGCAGTTGTTCGACAACGGCGTGCTGGCCGACCACGGCCTGTGCGAGCGCGCTGCGCAGCTCGCTCAGGCGCGGCAGCAGGGAGTCGACATCGTGGCTGGGATCGGGGGCAGTCATGCGGTCACCTATGGGGTCAATGCGTCAGTGCGTACATCACGATGTTCACGCCGAACTTGGTGTTGTCTTCGGCCAGGAAGCGTTTGTTGCGCCAGTCGTAATCCCATTCGCAACCGTAGTCCTTGTTGCTGTAGAGCACGCCCAGCCGGCCATCGATCTCGATGCCCTTGAGGTAGTCGTGGACCAGGTCATCACCCCAGCCATTGAGTTCGAAACCGGTGGCCGGTGGGCCTTCGGGGAACTTGAAGAAGCTGTTGTAGATGGCGTGGGTATTGGGCAGCTTCTTCATTGCGTTGGCGCCGAAGATGCTGCGCATCTGTGCTTCGAAGGAGGTGGCGAACAGACCGTCGATGTCGTGGTTGCAGTCATCGACGAAGACGAAGCCGCCGTTGCGCACATAGCGCTCGAAGTTGCGCCGCTCTTCCGGGTTGAACTCGACCAGCTTGTGGCCGGCCAGGTAGCAGAACGGTGCGGCCAGCATCTTCGGGTCGGACAGTGCGATGACGTGTTCCTTGGGGTCCACGCGCAGGGTGGTGTAATCGACCAGCGAGGTGATCAGGTTGGACGGCATGCGCGCGTCCACGTCCCAGTCACCGGAGTCGTAGCGCAGGCGGGTAAACCAGAAGTCGTAGCGGCTGGCCTGCGCGCGCACGATGCCCGGCAACGCAGCGCTCACCGCGCCGCCCAGCAGCAGGTGAAGGAATTGCGCTCGCGTCAGACAGGGTGGGGACAAGGGCCACAATCTCAAAGTGCTGAAAGCCCCTCTCCCGCTTGCGGGAGAGGGGTTGGGGTGAGGGCGCTTTTGAAGCCCTTGAAGCAAGAGCTTTAAAAGCTTCCCCTCATCCGCCCCTTCGGGGCACCTTCTCCCGCAGGCGGGAGAAGGGATGAAGCAACTGCAACTGCAACTGCAACTTCAAATGCAAAAGGCAAAAGCCGAAGCTAGAAGCCAAAGCTAGAAGCCAAAGCTAGAAGCCAAAGCTAAAAGCAGAAGCTAAATGCCGAATTTAATAGCCGAAGTTAAAAGCCAAGGCCAAAGCGAAAACCAAAGCGAAAACCAAAGCGAAAACCAAAGCCAAGAGCAGAGCCCTTACACCGCATCCGACAACGACGTGAAGGTAAAGTCACGCAGCTTCATCGGCGGGATCATCATCACGAAGCTGGACTCATCACCGGCCACACGCACCGGCTTGCCCAGTTCATCGATGTTGTTGAGCATGATCACCGGCGATTCGTTGAAGCGGAAATTCTTCACCGGGTGCTTGATCTGGCCGTTCTCGATGTAGAACGTGCCGTCGCGGGTCAGGCCGGTCAGCAGCACGGTCTGCGGGTCGACCATGCGGATGTACCAGGTGCGGGTGACCAGGATGCCCTTCTCGGTGCCACGCACCAGCTCGGCAATCGACTTGGTGCCGCCGCTCATCAGCAGGTTGCCGGCGTTGGCGCTGGCGGTCTTGCCCTGCTTCTGCGCCCAGTAGCGCGAGTAGTCCAGGTTGGCGACCTTGCCGTTCTCGATGATGGCCATGCGCTCGCGTGCCATGCCCTCGCCATCCCACGGCAGTACCGGGGCTTCCGGGTGCCACGGGTCGGCGTACAGGTTCACCTTGGGGTCGTAGACCTGTTCGCCCAGCTTGTTGCCACCGCCCTTCTTGGACAGGAAGCTGCGGCCTTCATCGGCCGAGCGGGCGTCGAAGAAATTCATCATGAAGCTGATCAGGCCTGCAGCAGCAGCCGGCTCCAGGATGACCGTGTACTTGCCCGGCTCCAGGGCCTTGGCCTCGGCCGATTCGGTGGCCTTGCGCTTGGCGATCTCGATGTCCTGGTCGGCCTTGAAGTCGGACGCGTCCTTCAGGTTGCGACCCACCCAGCCCGAACCACGGCCGTCTTCGGTGCGCACCGTGCAGGTGTAATCGAAGCTGGTCGACTTCTGGTAGCCGAAGTTGCCGTTGCTGTTGGCGATGGCGACAAAGCCATTGCCGTCTTCCAGGAAGCCGGCGGCGATCAGGCCGTGTCCGCGGCAGGGAGCGATCGAATCGGCCGCGACCTTGGCGCGGAAATCCGGGTCGATCGCGGCGGTGGAGGCGCTGAAGGTGGGGCTGGGCTTATAGTCCTGCTTGCCGATGGCCGGCATGAACTCCGGGTTCTCCGGTGCCAGCTTGGCCAGGTCCTCGGCGCGCCGGACCACGCGCTCCAGTGAGGCGTCGTCGAACTCGTTGATCGAGGCCGTGCCCACGCGCTTGCCAAAGGCCACCTGCACGGCCAGTTCGGCGTTGCTGACGATGCCGCTGGTGGAGACGTTGTTCAGCGCGAAACGGATGTTGCCGCTGACCGAGCCGGCCAGCGTGGCGGTGCATTCATCGGCCTTGGACAGCGCGATGACCTTGTCCAGGATGGCCTTGGCTTCCTGTTCGGTGAAGATGCTCATGGTTCAGAAGCTCCTTGACGATCAGCCGAGGCTGCGCGCGGTATTGATGACGTTGATGCCGTCGAAACGGGCGGTGGACGAGCCGTGCGACACGGCCGAGACCTGGCCAGGCTGGCCCTTGCCGTCGAAGAACGAGCCGCCCAGGCGGTAGTCGCGTTCGTCGGCCACGGCACTGCAGGCGTTCCAGAACTCCGGGGTGCGGATCTGGTAGGCCACGTCTTCCAGCATGCGGGTGATCTGGCCGTTCTTGATCTCGTAGAACAGCTGGCCACCGAACTGCGCGTTGTAGCGCTGCTGGTCGATGGAGAACGAACCGTCACCGATGATGTAGATGCCGTTCTCGACGTTCTTGATCATGTCGGCCACCGACAACGGGGTCTTGCCCGGCGCCAGCGACACATTGGCCATGCGCTGGAACTGCACGCTGGACCAGGAGTCGGCATAGCAGCAGCCGTCCGACTCGGTCTTGCCCAGGATATGTGCCTGGTCACGGATGGTCTGGTAGTCGACCAGCTTGCCGTCGGTGATCAGCGGCCAGCGCTTGGTCTTGACGCCTTCGTCGTCGTAGGCCACCGCGCCCAGCGAGCCGGGCTGGGTCTTGTCGGCGAAGATGTTGACCTTGTCGCTGCCGTACTGGAAGTGCTGCTCGCGCTTGTCCAGGGTGGCGAAGCTGGTACCGGCGTAGTTGGCTTCGTAGCCGAGCACGCGGTCCAGTTCCAGCGGATGGCCAACAGCCTCGTGGATGGTCAGCCAGGTGTGCGAGGGGTCCAGCACCAGGTCGTACTTGCCCGGCTTGACCGACGGCGCCTTGAGCTTTTCCTGCGCCTGCTTGGCGGCGGCAATGGCGTCTTCGCGCATGTCGTAGGACTGGCCGTAGACGATGACGCCGTTCGGCAGCACGGTCTTGCCCGAGGCCTCGCCATCCAGGTATTCGAAGCCCAGGCCCATCGGCGAGGACAGGCCGTCGCGGGTGCGGAACTTGCCGCTGGCCTTGTCGATGGCGGTGACCGTCATCGGCGCCCAGATGCGGTGCACGTCCTGGTCGATGTAGGAACCATCGGTGGAGGCGAAGTACTTCTGCTCGTTGACCAGGAACAGCATGGAGTTGACGAAGCTGGCGCCGGCGCCGATGGCTGCGGCGTTCACGCCCAGCAGCAGGTCGGCCTTGTCCTTGATCGGCACTTCCATCGCGTTCTTCCTGATCGGCGTGCGCCAGCTGACCTCACCGTAGCCGGGCGCCTTGGCGAACTGCACCGGCGCGGTCTGCACCTTGGCATTGGCCTTGGCGATGGCAGCCGCCTGCTGCGTGGCCTTGACCACGCCGGCTGGGCTCAGGTCGTTGGTGGCGGCAAAGCCCCAGGCGCCGTTGACGATGACGCGGATGCCGGTGCCGGTGGACTCGGTGTTCACCACGTTCTGGACCTTGTCCTCGCGGGTGATCACGAACTGACGCAGGTAGCGGCCGATGCGCACGTCGCAATAGGTGGCGCCGGCGGCCTTGGCCGCATTCAGCGCGTCGTCGGCCAGGCGCTTCTTCAGGGCCGGGTCTAGCGCGGTCAGCAGTTGTTCGGCGGCGATGGCCTTGCCGAAGAAGGACGGCACCATCAGGCCGCCAGCGGTAAGCCCGGTCAGGGCAAGGAAGTCACGTCTCTGCAAGGCTGCTCTCCACGGGGCAAGGCCCGCAAGGCGGGCGCTACGGCAACAAACGACGATGGCTTCGCGGTGGTCTGCGAACCATTCGATTCTTGCGGGCCGGTGTTTGCAGCGGTAGTGACTTTAGGCATGGAAGCGCAGGGTTATTTGTACTTCTGCGAACGCCTCATCCCTCCCCAAGCTCCCCTTTCACCTGTTGCCAGAAGGACGCGGGCTTACTCCCTCCCTTTCGCATAGCGAAGGGGAGGGTGGGGGAGGGGTAGGCTTCTGCTCTGCTTGCTGGCAGGCAAGCAGGCAAAGCATCCAGTCACCCAACCACCTGCCCCAACACCTGCTGCAGCCACTCCACGAACACCCGCAACCGCTGCGACGGATGGCGGCGATGCGGGAACAGCAGATGCATCGGCATGGGGTCGGCGCGGTAGCCGGGCAGCACCTCCAGCAGCTTGCCGGCCGCCAATTCGGTGCCCACGTCGTAGGCGGGAATCTGGATCAGGCCCAGGCCGGCAAGGCAGCAGGCGATATAGGCCTCGGCACTGTTGACGGTGACGCGCCCGGCCAGGGGCTGGCTGCGAAGAATGCCGTTCTCGCGCCATTCCCAGGCCTCGACCCGGCCATTGCCGGGCGAGGCGTAGAGCACACCCCAATGCATGCCGAGCTGCGAGGGATGCATGGGCATGCCGTGCCGCTCCACATAGGCGGGGCTGGCCACATTGATCAGCGGCAATTGGCCAATGCCGCGTGCGACCAGGCGCGAGTCCTGCAGCGGCCCAACCCGCAGCGCGCAATCCACGCCGTCTTCGACCAGATCGATGCTGCGGTCGGTCATGCCCAACTCGACATCGATCTGCGGGTGCGCCTGCAGGAAGCCGGGCAAAGCAGGGGCGATGATCAGGCGGCCGATGCGGCCGGGCACATCCACCTTGAGCCGCCCGCTCAAACGCTGTGGCGATTGCCGGAACAACTGCTCGGCCTCGTCCGCATCGGCGATCAGCTGCTGGCAGCGCGCGTGGAACAGCAGCCCATCCTGGGTTGGCGTGACCTGGCGGGTGGTGCGATGGAGCAGGCGGGTGCCCAAGCGTTGTTCCAGCGTGCGCACCGCCTCCGACACGGTGGAGCGCGGCAGCTTGAGCTGATCGGCCGCGCGGGTGAAGCCAGCGCAGTCCACTACCCGCACAAAAACGCGATACAGCTCGATACGATCCATGGCGATTGTACGGATAGGCCGACAAGTGAAGTCAGAATGACCGTCTTTATCCGCAAATCCAAGTCGATAGGCTCTGTTGGCATTCCCCAAGCCACAGGAGTTCGCAATGACCGACCATCGCATCCACGGCAAGACCGTCCTCATTGCCGGCGGCGGCAAGAACCTGGGCGGCTTGTTGGCCCGCGACTTCGCCAAGCAGGGGGCCAGCAGCGTGGCCATCCACTACAACAGCGAGGCTGCGCGCGCCGAAGCCGAGGCCACGGCCGAGGCGGTGCGTGCGGCCGGCGCCAATGCGCATCTGTTCCAGGCCGACCTGACCTCGGCTGCGGCGATGGAGCAGTTGTTCGATGACGCCAAGCAGGCCATGGGCCGCATCGATATCGCCATCAACACGGTCGGCAAGGTGCTGAAGAAGCAGATGACACAGATCAGCGAGGCCGAGTTCGACGCCATGGATGCGGTGAACAACAAGACCGCGTTCTTCTTCCTCAAGGAAGCCGGCCGCAACCTCGCCGACAACGGCAAGGCATGCACGCTGGTGACGTCCTTGCTGGGTGCATTCACCCCGTTCTATTCCAGCTATGCCGGCACCAAGGCGCCGGTGGAGCATTACACCCGTGCGGCGGCGAAGGAATTTGGCGAACGTGGGATATCGGTGACGGCGATTGGCCCGGGACCGATGGATACCCCGTTCTTCTATCCTGCCGAAGGTGCCGATGCGGTCGCGTACCACAAGACTGCAGCGGCGCTGTCGCCGTTCTCCAAAACCGGATTGACCGACATTGAGGACATCGTGCCGTGGGTGCGCTTCCTGGTATCCGAGGGCTGGTGGATGACCGGGCAGACGATTCTGGTCAATGGTGGGTATACGACGCGCTGAAGCTGCTGATCTTCTCCCTTCGGGAGAAGGTGCCCCGAAGGGGCGGATGAGGGTAGGGACGAAGTCCGGTGGTGGGGATCAAAGACGACAACCGGGTCAAGTCGTGCTTGAGCATTCGCCGGTGCCCCCATCGCTATTGCTAGCAACCCCCTGCAGCGCGGCTTCGCCCGTACCCTCACCCCAACCCCTCTCCCGATGGGAGAGGGGCTTTGTATGCCACCCAAGTTTGCGATCTGATGGCCCCTCTCCCGCCTGCGGGAGAGGGGTTGGGGTGAGGGCAGCTTTACGCCTTACCCCAACGACCGCGCCGTATTGATGATGTTCACCCCATCAAAGCGCGTCGTCGCCGAACCATGCGACACCGCCGACACCTGCCCAGGCTGGCCCTTGCCGTCAAAGAACGAGCCGCCCATGCGGAAGTCACGCTCATCGCAGATCGCGCTGCAGGCATTCCAGAACTCCGGCGTGCGGATCTGGTAGGCCGCATCCTCGACCATGCCGGCAATCTCGCCATTCTTGATCTGGTAGCAGAGCTGACCACCAAACTGCGCGTTGTAGCGCTGCTGGTCGATGGAGTACGAACCACGGCCGTGGATATAGATGCCGTTCTCCACGTCCTTGACCATCTGCGCCGGGGTCAGCGACGTCTTGCCCGGCGCCAGTGACACGTTGGCCATGCGCTGGAACTGCACGCTCTTCCACGAATCGGCATAGCTGCAGCCGTGCGAGGCGTTCTCGCCGAGGATATGCACCTCGTCGCGGGTGGCCTGGTAATTGACCAGGATGCCGTCCTTGACCAGGTCCCACTTGCGCGTCTTCACGCCTTCATCGTCGTAGCCCACCGCACCCAGGCTATAGGGCGCGGTCTTGTCGGCGGTGAAGTTGACGATGTCGCTGCCCCAGCGGAAACCGGCATCGCGCTTGTCCAGCGTGGCGAAGCTGGTGCCGGCGTAGTTGGCTTCGTAGCCAAGCACGCGGTCCAGCTCCAGCGGGTGGCCGACGTTTTCGTGGATGGTCAGGAACAGGTTGGACGGGTCCAGCACCAGGTCGTATTTGCCCGGCTTCACCGACGGGGCGGTGAGCTTGGCGCGTGCCTGCCTGGCCGCGGCGATGGCGTCTTCAACCGGGTCGTAGGTATGGCCGTAGCCGATCACGCCACCAGGCAGCTGATGCTTGTCGGCGGCGTTGCCGTCCAGGAATTCCCAACCCATGCCGGCAGGCGCCGACAGTCCGGCGCGGGTGCGGAACTTGCCGCTGGCCTTGTCGATGGCGGTGGCGGTGAACGGCAGCCAGATGCGGTGCACGTCCTGGTCGATCCAGGAGCCGTCGCTGGAGGCGAAGTACTTCTGCTCGTTGACCAGGAACAGCTGCGAATTGATGAAGTTGGCACCGGCATTGATCGCCGCCGCATTGATCGACAGCAGCAGCTCGACCTTGTCCTTGACCGGTACCGCCATCGCGTTCTGGCGGATGGGCGTCTTCCATTGCACCTCGCCCACGCCCGGCGTGGGTGCCAGCTGCACCGGCTTGGTCTGGATCTTCGCGTTGGCCCTGGCAATGGCAATCGCCTGCGCCACGGCGGCGGCCACGCCCTGCGGGGTGGACTGGTTGCTGGCGGCAAAGCCCCAGGCGCCGTTGACGATCACGCGGATGCCGACCCCGGCCGACTCGCTGTTGGTGACGTTCTGCACCTTGTCTTCGCGGGTGACGATGGCCTGGTTGAGGTAGCGGCCGATGCGCACGTCGCAGTAACTGGCACCGCCCTGCTTGGCCAGCGCCAGCACGGTGTCGGCCAGCAGTTTCTTCTTGGCCACATCGGCCGGTGCCAGCAACTCCTCGGCCGCGATCAGCTGGGCATTGGGCAGCATGAACCCGGCGAGGCCGAGGCCGGAAAGCGAAAGAAACTGACGGCGTTGCATGAGCGGTAGAACTCCAGGGCCAGCGATGCCTTGCACCGCACAGGACCTTGGAATCTCGGCGCGGCAGGGGTTCACACACAAGTGACCATGGTCATGCATGGCGGTAAACAGCCACTGCGGCACAATCTGCCACGCATCCCCAAGGCCCCAAAACGATGACCAGCAAGCCCTACTCCGAATCCTGCGAGCGCAACAGCGCGCCCATCCTGCAGGTGCTGCAACAGCACCTGGGCCAGGCCCGCGCTGTATTGGAGATCGGCAGCGGCACCGGCCAGCATGCCGTGCACTTCGCCGGCGCGATGCCCTGGCTGCGCTGGCAGGCCAGTGATCACCGCGACTACCTGCCCGGGATACACCAGTGGCTGGACGAGGCGGTGCTGCCCAACACGCCCGCGCCGCTGGAACTTCAGGCCGTGATTGGCGAAGGCCTGCAGCCCTTGCCGCCGCTGCCGGTGCATGACGGCGTTGCCGGCTTCGATGCGGTGTTCAGTGCCAACACCCTGCACATCATGGGCTGGGAAGAAGTACAGGCGCTGTTCGCCGGGCTGCCGTCGCTGATGGCGCCAGATGGGTTGTTCATCGCCTACGGGCCGTTCAACTACAACGGTGCCTTCACCAGCGACAGCAACCGCAACTTCGATGGCTGGCTGAAGGCGCGTGATCCGCGCTCTGGTATTCGCGACTTCGAGTCGGTTGATGCCTTGGCTCGCGCGCAACAGCTGGAGCTGCGCGACGACGTGGCGATGCCGGCCAACAACCGCTGCCTGGTATGGCGACGGGTGCGTGTTTGAAGCCGGGCGGGCTAGGATGCAGTGACTTCAGGCAAGGGGCGGGGCGTGATGCAGGGACGTAAGTGGTTGGTGGCGATGGTGCTGGGCCTTGCCCCGCTGGCATGTGCGCAGGCGCAGCCGCTGGATGCACGGGCGGCGGCGATGCAGGTACAGGCAAGCTATCCGGGCGTCATCGAGCTGGAGGTGGATGCCAGCGATATCCAGCGCCGCATCCAGCGGGTGCATCAACGTATCCCGGTATCGGCCGGCGCGCTGACGCTTTGGTACCCGCAGTGGATTCCAGGCAATCACGCGCCAACCGGCCCGATCAACCAGATGGCCGGGCTGGTCATCCGCGGCAACGGCCAGGTGCTGCAATGGACGCGTGACTCCGGCGACATGTATGCCTTCAAGCTGCAGGTGCCCGAAGGTGTCAGCGTGCTGGATATCGAATTCCAGTACCTCTCGCCAACCGCCAGCGACCAGGGCCGGGTGGCGATGACACCGAACATGCTCGACCTGCAATGGCATCGCGTGCTGTTGTACCCGGCCGGCTATGACGCACGCGGGATCCAGGTAAAGCCCAGCCTGCGCCTGCCCGACGGTTGGCAGAGTGGCACCGCGCTGGACGTTGCACAGCGCAGCGGCGGCAACGAGCAGTACGCACCGGTGTCGCTGATGACCTTGATCGACTCACCGGTATTCGCCGGCCAGTACTTCAAGCGCTTCGCACTGGATGATGCGTCGAAGCAACCGGTGTGGCTGGACGTGGTGGGCGAGAACCCGCAGGGCCTGCAGGCCGATGCCAAGGTGCTTGATGCGCACCGCGCGCTGGTGCGCGAGGCCGACGCGGTATTCGGTTCGCGCCCGTACACACGCTACAACTTCCTGCTGGCGGTATCGAACGTGTTCAGCGGCATCGGCCTTGAGCATGCGCAGAGCAGCGAGAACGGCATGCACGACGGCTACCTGCGTGGTGAGCGGCCGTTCCTCGACAACGACCTGCTGCCGCACGAGTATGCGCATGCATGGGTAGGCAAGGCCTGGCGTCCACGCCCGACCTGGGTGCCGCATTACAACGCACCGATGCACAACGACGAGTTGTGGATGTACGAGGGCCAGACCCAGTACTGGGCGGTGGTATTGGCCGCCCGCTCCGGGCTGTGGAAGCCGGACTACGCGATGGCGATGCTGGCCCAGCTGCAGGCCAACTACGCAACCCAGCCGGGCCGGCAATGGCGCGACCTGCACGACACCGTGCACCAGGGCATCCTCGATTTCAATTCCAAGCCGCAGGCATGGGCCGACTGGCAGCGTGCATTCGAGTTCTACAACGAGAGCACCCTGCTATGGCTGGGCGTGGATGCACGCCTGCGCAGTCTTTCCAAAGGCAAGGTGACGCTGGATGATTTCGCCAAGCGCTTCCATCAGGGCGGCAAGCAGGGCGATATCCGCCTGTATGACCGCGCCGATGTGATGCAGGGCTTGGAATCAGTACAGCCCGGCAACTGGGATGCCTTCATCGGCAGCCGATTGGACGCACGCGATGGCAAGGCGCCGGATGGCTTGGCAGCAGCCGGTTGGGAACTGTACTTCGACGACCAGCCCAACCTGGTGGTGGCCGACGGCGAGACCGATGGCGTGACCGATCTGCAGTACTCGCTGGGCCTGAAGATTGGCAGCGATGGCGTGCTGCAGGCCGTGGGCTGGGACAGCCCAGCGTTCAAGGCGGGCTTGGCCAAGGACGTGACGATTGTTGCGGTGAATGGCCTGGCGTACAGCGGCGGCCGGATCAAGCAGGCGCTGATTGACGGCAAGCAGAACGGCACGCCGATCGAATTGATCGTGCGCCAGGCGGACAGCTTCCGCACCGTGCATATCGATTACCGCGACGGGCTGCGATATCCGCATCTGCGGCGGATTGCGGGGACGGCGGATTTGTTGACGCGGATTTTGGCGGCGAAGCGGTAACGAACCACCAGCGCCGCTAGCTATCCCTTCTCCCGCTTGCGGGGTTAAGAACAGGCGCTTACGAGCCAACGGCTCGTGACTGTTCGTACGCCTCGCGTGCTACGCGGGGCCGGGGCGCGGAGCGAGGTGCCCCGAAGGGGCGGATGAGGGGAAGCTTTTAAAGCGTTGGGTCTGCTCGCTAGAAGCTTCCCCTCACCCCAACCCCTCTCCCGTAAACGGGAGAGGGGCTACCAGCGTCCCTGGTGCTCGTAGGCGTCAGTACTCGATCCGATACCCAACCCCAAACGTACGCCCCTGAGCCGGCACGCTCGACAACTTGCCGTAGGTCGCTTCCGCCTGCTGGCCATAGACCGTCTTGTAGTCGCGATCAGCCAGGTTGTAGACGCCCACGCTGAAACGCCCACCGGCCAGCGGCAGCTCACCAATCAGATCAAACACCGCATAACCGCGGATCTTCGCCGCCGGTGTCGCGCGGATGGTCGGGCTGACCGAGGCCAGCTGCGCATCACGCCACGCATCATCGGTGCCACCGACGGCCTGCCCCTGCAAACGCAGCAGACTGTCATTGGCAAACCGCCACTCCCCATGCACGCCTGCTTTCAACGGCGATACACGGAATGCATTGAGTTCGCGCCACTGGCCGGCCGCATCACGGTACTGGCCGCGGGTGCTGGCGACGCTGGCACCCAGCTCCAGCTGCGCGGTCGGCGTATAGCGCAGGTTGGCTTCCACGCCGTACACGCGCTCGTCGGTATCGGCCACTGACACGCTGTAGTTGCGGTTGAACTGCACGGTCTTGTCCGAGCGGTTGTAGAACGCGGTCACCGCACTCTGCAGCTGCGCATTGTTCAAGCGCCAGCCCAGTTCGTAGTTGTCGACCTTGATCGGGCCGATGTTGCGGCTGTCGATGACGAAGTTGGCTGGCACGTCGCGCAGCATGCGCTGCGTATCGGGCAGGCTGAAACCCTGCGAGAAGTTGGCGAACAACTGCTGCGCATCGCTGAACTTGTAGACCACGCCGGCATTGAACAGCGTCTGCGAATGGCGCACGCGGCCACCGGCCAGCAACTGCGGCTGATAGCCAGCCACTGCGTCGGCGGTGATCGCCTCGGTGTAGGGCAGCGAATCGTCCACGTTGTTGCGCAGGATCTGGTGGCGCACGCCGGCCTGCACACTGAAGCGCTCGCTCAGCGCGTGATCGGCCTGCAGGAACAGGCCGGTGGTATCAACCCGTACATCCGGGCCCATCGCGTACTGCGCGGTCGGCACGTAGTTCAGGCCATTGCTGGCGATGAAGGTGTTGATGTCGTACATCTGCCCGCGCTGGCTGTCCTCTTCGCGCTCATGGTCAACGCCGTAGGACAGCTGCAGGCTGCGTCCGCCGATATCAAAACCCTTGTGCAGGGCGCTGCGCAGGCCCCAGACGTCGATGTCGGTATTGGACTGCATGGCCACATAGGCATAGCCACCGGGCAACGCCGGATGCACCAGTGTCGACACCGACGGGAACCAGCGGCCCTGCTCATTGCGGTAATAAGCTTCCACGCTCAGCTCCTGGCCGCCGAGCACATCGCGGTTGCGGTACTGCGCATTGATGCCCTGGTGGCGGGTACGCGGCTGGGCGTTCAACTGCAGGCCACCGACGGCATTGTGGCTGGGCTGGAAAGCGGGGTTGAACAGCACTGCCAGGCGCGGGCCGTAGTCAGGGCCGTAGTCGCTGTCCTGCTGGTCGTCATACCAACGCAGGCCCACGCTGAGCTGCTGGGCGGAGGTAAGCGCCCATTCAAGGCGCGCGTTGAGTTCCTTGGTCTCGGTGTCCTGGCGGTCGGTCTGGGCGATCTCCGGGCCGATGCGGCGGCCATGCGCATCCAGCGATGCGCCCTGGCGGCCATAGGCGATACCGAAGGCGCCGCTGAAGCTGTCACCGCGCACGGTCATGGTCTGCGCGGCGTTCCAGGCCAGGTTGTCGCTGGATACATCCGAGGGCGTGCGCAGGCCGAGCTGGCTGGCCAGCTGCACCGGCGCATCGCCCGGCTGCAGGGTGATGATGTTGATGATGCCGCCGCTGGCGCCGGCGCCGTACAACGCGGTGGCACCGGAGATCACCTCGATGCGCTCGATCATCGTCGGCGAGATGCTGTTGAGCTGGCGTGAGCCATCGCGTGCGCCAGTCAGCGGCACGCCATCGATCATCACCTGCACGCTGCGGCCACGCATGGTCATGCCGTAGTTGCTGGTGGTGCCACTGGCCGGTGCCAGTGACGGCACCAGCTGGCCAAGTATGTCGGCAGTGCTGCGGCCGGCAGCGGTCTGCTGGGCGATCTGCTCGCGCTCGATGGCGTACACGGTGCCGGCGATCTCGGCCACGCTGCGTGCGCCGCGCACGGCGGTGACGCTGACGGCATCCAGCTGGCGGGTGCCGCTGGTGGTGTTGGCCTGTGCTGCCAGCTGGCCGCTGATGGCCAGGCTCAGCAGGGCGAGCGGAAGCGTTGCTGCGGTATGCCGCATGGTGTCCTCGGAACGTATCAGGGAGAAGAAGGGGAGGGCGCGAAGCGGCGCAGCAGCGGCCGGCACAACAGCAACCCAAGCGCGGAGACGATCGCCAGCGCCACGTAATAAGCGGGGTAACCCAGGCCCTTGGCGAGGAAGCCGGACAAGGCACCACCGATGAAGAAGATCAGCAGTTCGAAGCACACCAGCAGGGTGAAGTCGGTGCCGGCCTGCTCGCGCGAGCTGATCTGCATGAACAGGGCATACAGGCTGGTCATGGCGACATAGCGCAGGGCCAGCAGGGCGATCACCAGTGCGCCCAGCCCAAACTGCGAGGAGGCAAGCACACCGCTGTACAGCAGGCCCGCCAGCAGCACATACAGCAGCGTGCGCCACCAGCCGGCGTGCATCAGCAGCTGTTCGGCGCTGCGCTGCTTGAGCAGCCAGGCCGCGCCCACCGCAGCCAACATGCCAACGCCGGCACCGCCCACCGAGATCAGCAGGCCGATCTCGGTCAGGCTCCACTTCTGGTCGACCAGCAGCGGATTGACCATCGCCATCGCCGGTGCTTCCACCATGCGATACAGCACGATCAGCAGCAGCGCCCAGCGCAGCTCGGGCCGGCGCAGCGCACGCAGCACGCTCGGCCGCTGGCTGGCGGCCGGTCGCGGCACTTCGTTGATCTGCTGCACGGCGAACAGGGTCAGGGCACTCATCGCCGCCAGACTCAGCAGGGCCACGTTCCAGCCGCGCGTTTCATACAGCCACAGCACGCCGGCACCGCCGACCATGCTGCCCAGCGCCACGCCTACGCTCTGCGCCATGCTGCCGAGGCGGTGCTCGGCCGGTGCCAATGCTTCCACCGTATAGCCATCGATGGCGATGTCCTGGGTGGCGGCAATGGTGGAGATCCACATGCCGACCAGCACGAACACGGTCAGGCCATGGTCCAGCCCGGTGAAGGCCAATACCAGAATGCCGACCAGCAACAACAACTGGGTCAGCCACAACCAACTGCGCCGACGTCCAAGGGCTGGCAGATGCCAGCGGTCCACCAGCGGCGCCCACAGGAACTTGAACGCCCACGGCAGGTAGAGCAGCGACAACATGCCGATCCAGCGCAGGTCCACGCCCTGGCTGCGCAGGATGGCCGGCACTGCCACGTTGTAGAAATACAGCGGCAGCGCGTGGGCCATGTACAGCACCACGATCACGCCCAGACCGAAACCGGAGGCGGCAGCGCGCTCAGTGCGCATCGGCCTGCTCCAGCTGCTGGCCGACCCAGCGCATGCCATCGGCATCATCGGTGGTGACGTAATAGGGCACGCCCCAGGCCGCATGCAGGGCCGGCGTATCCAGCCGCTGCTGCTCGGCCGCGCTGCTGGCAATGCGCACCAACCCCTTGCAGTAAACGCGGAAGGCGGGTTTGTGCTGCTTGTACCAGACCGCCTGGATGGCGCGGTAATCGTCACTGAAGCTGGCGCCGGGCACGGTGCTGGCGATGAAGTAGAACGGCGTGGCGGCCGCGATCAAATCCTCCACACGCTGCAGCCAATGGCGGATCTCGTCCGCGCTGACTTCATCGTGGAAGACGGCGCGGACCACGGCCGCCTGCTTGATCGTCAAACCCATTGCCACTTGCCTTCACTGAATACGGGGCAGGGCCGTCCATACGCGGCCCCTCAAATAAGAATAGTTATCAATACCATTGAAAGTTTAGGCGCAGCGAAGGAAAATTTAGGCAGGACCACATTCCGGGATGCCCTGCATGCAGGTTTTCACCTGCGCCGAACTGATGACCGCAGCCCACGCGCTGGGCGGGCAGGTTGATTTCAATGCCGGCATGGCCGACGCCACGCCGGTGCTGGCCGGCTGGCAGCAGGTGCACGCGCTGGACGATGGCGTGTCGCTCTACCTGAGCCGCAGCCGCGACATGGTGGGCGGCTGCAGCCACAACCGCCTGGCAGCGGGCATCACTGCCGGTTTTCTGGTGGATGGCGAGGCCGACCTTGCCATCGGCAAGCATCGCTTGCGGCTGGAAGGCAGCCATCGGCGCATGCCGACCATGTTGGTCCACCTGCGTGAGGAAGACAGCTTCCAGCGGCATTGGCAGGCTGGGCGACAGGAAGGCAAGGTCAGCCTGCACCTCAGCGATGACTGGTTGCAGCGGCAGCTACAGGCCGACTCCCGTGGCAGTGCCCGATTGGCGCGCGTTTGTAATGGCCACGCCGACAACCATGCATGGCGGCCACCGGCGCCGTTGCTGCGGCGTGCAGCGCAACTGCTGGAGAACAAGACCGGTTCGCTGCCATTGCTGCGCCGCCTGCAGCAGGAAAGCTTTGCCCTGGAGCTGGCGGCGGATGTGCTGCAGACACTGGCAAGCGAAGGCAACGAAAAACCCTTGGGCTCACACCTGCAGCGCTGCGTCACCCGCCTGCACCAGTGGTTGCAAAGTGGAGAGGCCGACACACTGAGCATCACGCAGATGGCTCGCCAGCTCGGCACCAATGCAGTTGACCTGCAGCGTGGATTCCAGCGTTGCCATGGCCAAAGCATCGCCAACTACCAGCGCGAGCTGCGGCTGGAACGCGCCCGACAGGCGCTGTTGCGCCAGCGCGTTCCCGTGGATGTGGCCGCCACCATCGCCGGCTACGCGCACACCAGCAGCTTCAGCGCCGCGTTCAAGCGCCAGTACGGCACATCACCCTCACAGCTGAAGTAGCCAACACAGTGCTGTAGACGCTGCAGCGGTTGTGGGAATTGTGGGGATTGTGGGAGCGGCGTAAGCCGCGAAGCCACCAAACCCAAACGCCTGCACGGTGCGTGCATCCAATGATGCCTGCTGGC
Organism: Stenotrophomonas sp. STEN031; assembly: GCF_056759975.1. Taxonomy (NCBI): domain Bacteria; kingdom Pseudomonadati; phylum Pseudomonadota; class Gammaproteobacteria; order Lysobacterales; family Lysobacteraceae; genus Stenotrophomonas; species Stenotrophomonas sp. STEN031. Next base: position 34,347 of record NZ_JBRREA010000027.1, on the reverse strand, counting down.
AGCGAACGAACTGATCAACAAACGCGCAGAACGTGATCATCGCGCCGAACGTTCCGATAGACAGCTCGTGGCATAAAGCCACCCCACCGCGCGACGCAGCAGCTGCATGTTGCATACAGAGCTCACACCGACTTCGTGCACTTCTTGTAGCCGACCACGATGCCAATTCATACCGATGAATTGGCAATTCGAAGACCCCATTGCATGACCATCACCGCAGAAGCGAACGCCTGTTCACCCGCATATTTTCACCTCGCATCTGCATAGATGACTGCGCACGTCACGCGTTGGTCCATCAAATTCAACGGCGTTCATTGAGCTTGCTGAATTCAAGTCACTGCGGTGCTCATTCAAGCACCTTCACAGTTCATTTATCTGTGCAAACGTCAGCTGAAAGCGCATAACGCTGCTCTGCAGAAACGTAGCTATATTCGAGATCCCCCAAGCGAAGGAGGAAGTGGAATGTTCATGACCAAACAAAAAATGGTGATGGCGCGTACGCTCGGCGTGGCAGTCGTCGTCATGAGCCTGGCATCCTGTGCAACCTATAAAGAAGAGTTTGCAGGGATCAACTCACGCCTCGACCAACTCGACACGAGGGTACAGGGCGCGGCACAAAGCGCCGAGTCCGCCAATCAGTCCGCACAGCAGGCCAACCAACGACTGGATCAAATTGAAGGTCGCGTCCAGCAACTCGAAAGGGCACCACGCCGCACACCGCGCGGCTGATCGCTCCGTTCGACTCACGATGAATACCTGAATTCAGGATCCGGTGGCCTTTACCGGCCACTGGTTTCCTCCCCTCGATCAGTCTTCATTGCAAGGAACCGTCCCATCCGCACGTACACATACCCTGCAATCCTCGCCGCCTTTGGCGTGCTGGCGTTCGCGAGCATCGACGCGGCCAGCGCCAAGGATGCGACCGTGCAGCAAACGGCAACTGCCGTCGATCAGCTTCCGCCGGACCAGAAGGTGTCCGACACGGTGATTGAACTCGCCGGCTGGGTTGTCGCAAGCAAGGACAACCAGGGCTATCCCTTCGCGATCATGGACAAGGCCGCTGCACAGATCCTGGTGTTCAGTGGTGACGGCCGACTGCGCGGTGCCACGCCCGGACTGTTTGGCTCGGCAACCGGCGATCACGTAGCCCCAGGCGTTGCCGGCCTCGCGCTGCGCGAGATTCCGGGCCGCGACCGCACCACACCTGCGGGTCGTTTCATCGGCGGCTTCGGCCCCTCGCTCGATGCGGGCCGCGTGCTGTGGGTGGACTACGATTCCGCAGTCTCCATCCATCCCACCGCTACCGGCGTACCTGCCGAGCGCCGCGCAGAGCGCCTCGCATCGCCAACGCCGGACGATAACCGCGTCACCCACGGCTGCATCAACATCGCGCCGGACTTCTACGAGCAGATCGTCAGCCCGACATTCGAGCGCGGCGGCCTGTTCTACATCCTGCCGGACAAGGACAGCCTGGAAGCGACCTTCCCGGAATTCGCAAAGAGTCGCGCAGCCGGGAAAGACAGCGAAGGAAAACATGCAGGGCGCTGAAGAAGGTGCCCTGCGTGCACATCCGCATCAGCAGCGAGAGGCTCCTTCTTTTGTAGGAGCGGCGTAAGCCGCGAAGCAAGCACCGCCTACCGACCTACCAATGCAACAGAATCAATCCACAGTCCTATCAACGAAACCGCGCGTATAAGGCAACACTTCAAGACTACGACGATCCACCTGCGCCAAAACCTCGTTGAAACCAAACGCAGGCTCCCAACCCAAGGCCCGCCGCATAGCGGCATTGTCGTATACCCGATCAATGACCGAAGGCAGCGGCCAACCACGCCGCTCATGCTCGGCAACCAACCCCGGGCAACGCAGACGCAGCACTTCAACGGCATCACGCCCCAACTGCTCAAGGTCCTCCCGCCGAAACGGCGTCGAGCCGCTGACGATTAATTTACTGAATGATCCAGCCGGCAACGCCAACGCCGCCACATGCGCATCAGCAACATCGCGGACATCAATACCGCGATGCAGGCGCAGCACCGACATCTGATCCGCAGGCTGCGGGAAGCAGCGCGACATGCGGATGACGCTGCGTGTGAGCTCACCACCAGACCAATCGGCCAGGATCTGCTCGGCAGCCAGCTTGGTGCGGTGATACACCGTCTTGGGCTGCGGCGTCACGGATTCGTCGATCCATGTGCAACCCTGCTCGGCGACAGCATCGCCATACAGTGCGGTGGTGCTGGTATAGATCACCCGCTTCACCCCCGCCTGCTGTGCAGCCTCCAGTAACTGCTGCACACCCGCCACATTGACCCGCTCGAACTCGCGATCAGATACAAGGCCGACGTGCGGCGCGTGGTACGAGGCGGTGTGGAAAACCACATCCACGCCCTGCAATGCTTGTTGCAGCAGCCGGGCATCGGTGAAGTCACCAATAAGCGACGAGCAGGAGAATGGGGAGCGGTCGAGGCCAACGACCTGATGGTTTGCGGCAACCGCGTTGTAAATTGCGCGGCCAATCCGGCCGGAGCTACCGGTGATAAGAGCTTTCACGGAAAAGTACATCTGGCGCCCGGGATCTGCCGGGATGGGGGCATGGTAAATCCATTGCTACATCTAAGCTATGCGAGGGGCGTGCACGCTGTTGTTGCCACCGAACCTAGCGCTAGGTCCGGCTATACGTCGGCTTGTTGGCCGGACCCGGCGGCCCTAATATCGAGCTGTATCAAGGCGAAAGCCCACCATGCGGTGCGCAGTGGATAGGTCGTATAACAGGGCAGGAGGGTCCGTCTACCAGGTGGTTAGGCACTCATGAGAGTATTTTCGCAAGCTCTGCTCCTTCTATTCACGCTTGCCCTGTATCCGACAGTATTGTTGGCCTCCGGAGACCCGCAAGATGAAGGCCCTGTTGGTATTACAAAATCATCCAACGGACGTGGCGTACCTTATGGATCGAGCGGCGACAAAGATTTTCTTCCGTGGCTTAAGCCGACAGAAGATACAGACTACGGTTATTCCAAGGAAAAGCCTGTTGAAATTGGCGGGTTCCTTGAGGGGAGAGGCAATGATTGGCCTGCCCAGTACTTCAGCTCACTTCTGGGTCCCAATGGTGAACCCACGGCTTTTGAGCGAGTGAAGAGTTGTTGTGCTTTCACAGCAACTAATCCAAAGATCATTGAGGCAGGTATCAAGGTGGGGTTCCTCGACGAGTTTGTGATCACTATTGAGGGACAAGCACCCGTCCATGTGTACGTGACGCTGTACAGCGAGGGCAAGATTTGGGCTCCCAAGGGGTTCACCGTTCGGGCCAATGGCACCTAATCGTTCATTCAACCAGAAGCCGCTCTACGGCTCGGCTCAATCCCGGCGTTGAACGTCCGCTGCTAGCCGATAGCGGACATCAAACCTGATGAGGCGCTCTCGCTAGACTCCTGCGATCTGATCCGAGCAGAAATGGGCTGCGAGTTCAAGAAACACTAGCGTTGGAACTGAGCCGTGAGCGGAGGCTCACGAGAGCCAGTAAGTGCTCTCACTTGAAACCCGAGGGAGCATAAGCTCAAGTCCGTACTCGAGGGAGGATGAAAGGCTGACTTCGGCCAACTCAGCATCTGGAAACGAGCCGCGAGTGCACTTTGAGCGGAACAACTCAAGCAAGCCAGCTTGGGGCCCATCTGGAGCTCCGTGACTGATTTGAAGGAGCAGGAAGTCCTCCTGCCCCCCAACAAGGCGTGGTTGCCCATTCCCTATTTCTGGCGAAGCAGTAGAGCCAGTCGTGATTATCCGCGACGGCTCTTGAAGCACCGCAAGCCCCTCCGCCTCGACAAGCTCGCGGAACTGGTCGACTGCATCTTCAACGGTCACTAGCTTCACGAATTCCCTCGCATCGCAAATGGGGTCAGGTACGGTTAAATAAGCATTTAACTACACCCGTCCCCATTCTTCCCGCAATACGGGATTTGACCGATGCTATGCCGAGCGATCGAGCCGCATCTCCATCACCAAGCGACAGGAGCAAACATTGCTCCAGCTCGATTGAGCAGGCTAAAGTAACAGCTGCGACTAAACAGGGGACGTTATTCGTGCACATTTCAAGGTTACAACTCGTCAACTACCGCAATTTTGAATGCGCGAATGTAGTATTCAATAAGGGCGTTAACACGATCATCGGCGAGAATGGATCAGGCAAGACCAACCTTTTCCGGGCGATGCGTCTTTTGCTAGACGACACGCTGCTGCGCGCGGCATATAGACTCGACGAGAAGGACTTCCACCGGGGCCTTGGTGACTGGCGCGGTCACTGGATAGTCATTAGCCTCGAATTCGATGAGGTATCCCAAGACGAAGCGATTCAATCCCTCTTTCTCCATGGGACCGGTAACATCGCCCACGGCGCGATTGGCAAGGCGACCTACAACCTTATTTTTCGCCCTAACGTGGCAGTTCGACGGACCCTGGCCGACCTTTCCGCTGGTGATACTGCAGGGCTCGCCGAGGCACGTTCGAAGATCACGATTTCGGATTATGAAACGATCTTCACCGGAAAGAGCACTGCAAACTTCCTGGATCCCGAAACTTATAGGAACGTTGTTGGCGACTTCAATGCGGTAATATTTCCCCAAGAACTGACACAACCCGCTATCGGGGGCATCATCCCGGGCATGCTCTCGATCTCGCGCGAAGTATGCTTCACCTTCGTGCAAGCACTGCGGGATGTGGTCGCCGACTTCCAGAACAACCGCACAAATCCCCTCCTAACTCTGCTCAAGCGTCGAAGCGGCGAGATCGATCCGCAGAGCTTCGAGCCGATCACCACGCTTGTCAAAGGCCTCAACGATGCAATCGAGGGCCTGCCAGATGTAGTAACTATCCGCACCGATATCCGCGACACCATTACCGATGCGGCCGGCGAGACCTACTCCCCACGTTCACTTTCGATCCGCTCGGATCTGTCCGACGAGGCCGACCGCCTATTCCAGTCGCTTAAGCTGTTTGTAGGCGAGAGTGAGGAATCATATGAGGGTGCGATTCATGAGTTGAGCTTGGGCGGTGCAAACCTCATCTACCTGACGCTGAAGCTGCTTGAGTTCAAGTATCAGAGGCAAAAAGAGTCCTTCGCCAACTTCCTGGTGATCGAAGAGCCAGAGGCGCATATCCACACGCATATTCAGAAAACGCTGTTCGACCGGCTCAACTTTGATGACACCCAGATCATCTATTCGACCCACTCGACCCACATATCCGAAGTGAACAATGTCCTGAACATCAACATCCTCGGCCGGCGGGACGGACGATGCGAGGTGTTTCAGCCATCTGCTGGACTTGAGCCCGTCCAGATCGGAAATATTCAGCGTTACCTTGACGCGGTCCGCAGCAATCTCCTCTTCGCCAAGAGCGTGGTTCTGGTAGAGGGAGATGCCGAGGAGATCCTCATCCCAATCCTGGTTAAAAAAGTGTTCGGGCTCAGCCTGGACGAGCTTGGGATCAGCTTGATCAACATCCGCAGCACCGGCTTCGAGAACGTTGCGGTGCTTTTCCATCACGAGCGCATCCGCAAGCGCTGCGCGATCATCACTGATCTTGACCGCGCGTTTATCGATACGACCGAGGACGTACTAGACAGTGCCGACGACGCGGCCGCGAAGAAGAAAGCACTAGGGTCACAGATCGCTGGACTCCAGCGCGAGGCAGCGCTCGAGGAGCTGTGTAACGGGAATCCTTGGCTAACGGCACACTTCGCCGACCACACCTTCGAGGTTGATTTCGTCTCCGCTGGCAACGTCAGTACTGTGGTTTCGGTGCTGGGCGACGTCTATAAGGATAGTGGCACCATCGCGACGTCTAAGATGGATCTGGAATCGGGCGATATCACGCGTTTCGGAGCGCGCGTGCTGACAATGGCACGTTACGCCGGAAAGGGGTGGTTCGCCATCATCTTAGGGCGAATGATCACGCCAGAGACTTCCATTCCGGATTACATCCTCGACGCCATCTTCCAAGCGCATATCCCGGTATCCATCCAGACATGGGCGCGTGTGCTGGACTATCGGGTGTCGATCCTTGCCGCTTCGCAACTACACTCAACAGAAGATATCGACGCGATGCGCGCGCAGATCAGACGCTACTATCGCGGCGAGATCGACTTTGCAGGTGTACGCGCCGAAATGCTTCAGACATTTCCGGCAGACGGCATTAACACCATCCTGGCGAGCTTCTAAAATGTTTGTCTGGGACAGGAACGATCTGAACGACGCCCAAGTCGCAGCCATCGAACATCCAGGCAGCGTGTTCCTTGTGGCCTGCCCAGGGAGCGGCAAAACAAGGACACTTACCTACAAGATTGCGCGGCTGTTGTCGGAGCTTAAGTCGGAAAAAAAACGCGTCGTAGCAATCACCTACACGCACCGGGCTGCGGATGAGATTCACGAACGGATCGAACAGCTTGGCGTCGATACGAGACAGCTTTGGATTGGCACGATCCACTCCTTCTGTCTCGAATGGATATTAAAGCCCTACGGAATATATCACTCGGAGCTCAAGCACGGTTTCCGGGTGATCAATGCCCATGATACCGAGCGAATGCACGATGAGCTCTGCAGTGCGGTGCAGCACACTAAGCTCACTAGCTTCGACTGCGCATATTATTTCACGCCGAGTAGCTATGTCCTGACATGCAATAAGAGTAACAAGCATGAAGCAATCGAGGGGGTCTTACAGCAATATTGGAACGCGCTTCGCGCCGAGCGACAGGTCGATTTTGAACTTATCCTTCTCTATGCCTATCAACTTATCGATAATAATCCTTCGATTAGCGTGCTGCTGGGTTCTATCTTCGAATGCGTGCTCCTCGATGAATTTCAGGACACCCGAGAAATTCAATATGCGATTCTCGCATCCATCCTGAAAGCGTCAAAAGGTGACACGTCCGCCTTCGTAGTGGGCGATCCTAATCAGGCAATCTACGGCTCGCTTGGCGGCTATGCGATCACAGCGTCTGCCTTTGGGAAGCAGTGCGGCATCACCTTCAAGGAAATGGAGCTATCGGACAACTACCGGTCGTCATCGCGCATTGTGAGCTACTTCGGCAACTACAGCGTGTTTCCTTCGAGAATTGAGGCGGTTGGAAAGGACAAGGGCTACGCGAGCGTGGTGTCGTTTGATAACCAGACGCACCGCGATGCGCTAGAGGAAGAGCTTGTAAGACTCATCAAATTCAACGTCGAAACGCTCGGGATCGCTCAGCATGAGATCTGCATCGTTGCGCCTTGGTGGGTTCATCTCGCAAGCATGACACGTCGGCTGGTGGCGGCGCTTCCGGCCTATTCATTCGATGGCCCTGGCATGGTGCCCTTCGCGCGCGACGTCGACAATTTCTGGTACAAGCTTTCGCGGATTGTTCTAACTGAGGCATCCCCACAGCTCTATGTACGCCGGATGCGATGGGCGGGAGAGGTAATCGCCGACCTCAGCGATGCGGGCGTCGAGGTTCCAGGTCTGGACCGCAAGAAATTGCTGCGCGCCTGCAACGCCATCACCATCGCTGAGACCGATGGCTTGCTCTTCCTCCGGGCGTTCTTCGACCAGCTATGTTCGACTTTCGGGATCGATCGCCATACCTACGCGATGCTTCAAGAGCATCACAACGCCTTCTTTGAATGCTCGCAGAGGCGGATCGACAAGCTCGTCAAGGAAGGCTCTGAGGCGATTGCTGAATTGGTGATGTTCAGAAAAGTCTTTGCGGACCGGACTGGTGTCACCGTATCGACGATCCACGGGGTCAAAGGCGCCGAATATGACGCGGTGATCGCCTATGGCCTGCTGGAAGGGATGGTCCCCCATTTCAGCGATCCGAACCAGGTCGAAACAGCGAACAAGCTCATGTATGTGGTGTCGTCGCGGGCCAGAAAGAACCTACATCTAATCTCTGAACGCGGCCGCAGCCGAGGTTGGAGCGGAGATTATCAACCAACCGACGTACTTGCTGGATGTGCATTTCAGTACGACCAGTTTTCTTGACCGGAAAGAACCTTCGCAAATGACCGCTCCTGGCCGCTAGCCGACGGCGATACGGACAAACGTCGGTTCCGAGCGTTGTCGTAGCTAGCGCAAATCGTGCTTCTCCTGCTGCCAGCGTTCGACTTGGGCCTGGACGTCATCCCATGGGAGGCGGCTGCCATCGCGTCGCATTGCCTCATAAGCGGCAGCCACTCGTTCCACGGAGACGTGTTCCCTCAACAGCGCCTCAATGAGCCAAAGCGTGCCGTGGAGTTCGATCCCTTCGGCGTCGGCGGCGGCACGCAGAGGGCCGTCGCCAGACAATAAAGCGCAGCCCAAGGTTCTCGCCAAGGCCAGCGCAAACAGGTCATTGACGCTGGGTCTCTGGTAACGCAAGCGCAGCTGCGTTACGTACTCCACAGCTTCTGCTGGTTGGGGCAGGATCTTAAGCCCCAGTCCCGGCAACACACCGTGATGATCGGCCAGCTCTTCTACGTACAGGGTGTCCGGAACACAGAAGTCCCAACCAGGAAGGCGGAACATATCCTCCAGCAAGCCGCCGGCCGCCAGATCGATGATGATGTTGGCATCAGTGACAACCAGCTGCATCGGTCGCATCCATGCGGCGGCGTGCGCGCAGGCTCACCAAGGTTAGTCCCAATAGCTCAGCGGCCTTGGATTCACCGATCAGATCCTCGGCCAAGGCCCGGTACACTAGTTGTGCGAACCTTAGCGGGCATTCCTTGGTATAGGCATTCCCGGGTTCGTGCTGGCGCCAAGTTACGCCTTCCTCGCTTTGCTGAGAGAAGAACTCCCAATGCCGCCGTGCAGCTGCTTTGTTGAGGATTCCCAAATCCTGTGCGCGGTAGAGCCATCCATTCATGCTCAAGCCCCACTCGTGTTTGAGCAAATACAACTCGCGTGGCTCGATCCACGACCTCGAGGTCCCCAACAACCTGAGGGCTTCCTGTTTGGGAACAAGGAAGGCGCTGGCAAAGCGGTTGCAGGCCCGCTCCTCGTTGAGGTCTGCTGATAGGCGGCCATGCAACATCAGATGCCCTAGCTCGTGCCCCAGCGTGAAACGCTGGCGATCGCCGGGCCAATCTTGACCCACGACTATCACGGTATGGCCATTGGCCCGGGCCACAAGGCCGTCGAACTTTTTCCCCCCATCGTGGGGGGTGAGGATGACCTTGATGCCTTCCTCTTCCATCTTGTCGATGAGGTTGCCGATCGGCCCGGTTCCCAGTTGCCAAGCAACGCGAATCCGATCGGCCAACGCATCGATTTCCTCATAGGTATGGATCTGAGAGGGGAGCCCCTTAGGCAGGGCAAAAGCCTTGGGCCAAGAGGCCGGGATAACCGCCTCCAGCTCTAGCCAGCGTTCCAGCTTCTCCCGCACGTCTTCCAGTGCCTTGGCCTCTTCCTGCACTGAGAGCTTGGCGTGCTTACGGAAGTCCACTTCAGTCAGCTCGATGCTCGGCTGCCGGAAGAAGTATTCGGTGCGTACGCCCAGTGCCTTGGTCAGGCGCAACAAGGTCTCCGAGGACGGCTTGATTTGATCCCGCTCGTACTTCGAGATGGCCATAGCGCTTAGCCCCACGCTCTGTGCCAACTCACGCAGGGAGATGCCGGCCGCTAAGCGGCCTTGTTTGATACGTGATCCCAGCATTGCGCACCCTCGGTTTACGGCATCCCAACCCTGTTGACACAGTGTAAACCACGGGAGTAGGGTTTACATTAATTAAATTTACAATGAGAAATGTAAACCATGGCAACCAACCCTCCCAAAGGGGACGGACACCGCAATGGCGCCGTCCGTGATCGCAGTCAGATCTACAACCCCCAGAACGAGCGCTGGACCAAGCGTGATACCAACACTGGGAAGTTCATTGACCAGAAGGCCGACCCCAAGCCGTTCAAGGGTGTCCGCAAGGAACGCTAGACCGCCATCAAACAGCCCTGCATGCCAGCCGGAGCCCGGGAACTCCGTTTCCCGGGTTTTCCCGAATTCCTCAGGACATCGTCACATGCAACGCTTAATTGAGTTCATTGAAACGGAATTGCAGATTGTCGAAGCGGTGTTGAGCCGTCGCATCCGTAGTTTTGTTCTGCTTCTTGCGGCAATTGTCGTCCCGCCGGTGGTGATATTGGTGGCCATGCGCATGCTCGCGGTATCGCCTGTGCAGGGGCTGGCACAGGGCTTTGGCGCTGTCTTGCCCGTTCTGGGCCTGGTGCTGACGCTCAAGCTGCTCTTCCTGGCGACCCAGACGTACCTCAAGGATCGGGCTGCATTGCTCAGGTTCTGACCGCCGCCCGTTGCCCGTACCTACTCACCGAACCTAGGAGTGAAACTTGGCACGCTTTAATGTGAATGAGCTCAACCGAAAGCTGCGGGAAGCCCAGCGCCGGGCCGAGCAACAAATTCGGCAGCAGGTCGACCAGATCAATCGTGCCAACAAGCGCGCTGTCGACCAACACAACCGTAAGGCCGAGGCCCACAATCGACAGGTCGTGGCGAACATCAACGCGCGACTGCGCGAGGAGGAACGGCGCGTCGATGCCCACAACCGGCAAGCGATCGCTAGTCTCAATGACCACAATCGCCGCGTGCAGGCTCGTGACCGGCAACGCATCGCCATGCTGAACCAGCAGTTGCGATCGACATCCTCCGTGGTGCGGTACACGGAGCCCGAGCTTCGCTTGGCCGATCGGGTCCATGAGGCCGTCTCGACGATCGACCCACGCGAATACGACACCTTCCTCAGCTATGCCCGCATCGATGGGCATGCCGCGGCCAGTGCATTGCGAGACCACCTGGAAGCACTTGGTGTGGCGGTCTGGTTCGACGAGGTGGCCATCGTCCCAGGTCGCAGTCAGTCGTTGCAGATGGACGCCGGGTTGCGCAAGGCGCGTTCGGGAATCGCGCTGCTAACGCCAGCCTATCTGGCCGGGCGTTTCTGGACGGAGCGCGAATTGGGTGCATTGTTGAGTAAGAGCACGCTGATCCCGGTTCTGGACAACGTTACGTTCGACGATGTCAGACAGTACAGCGGCATTCTGCCCGACCTAGCAGGATTCTCAACTGCATCGGACAGCATTGAAGATATCGCGCACAAGATCGCTGCGGCGGTACTTCCGGAGTAGAGATCAAGTGAGGACGTGTCATGGCAAAGATGGAGTTCTACGGCCCCAGTGGCAATTGCTACTACGGGAAGTTGAAAGACGGCGGAAGAATCGACATTTACGACCCGCAAGGTAATTACTGGCACGGCAAGTTGAAGAGTGTCGGCAGGATTGACTTGTATGACCACACTGGTCGGTACTACCACGGCAACCTTAAGGCCGGCGGCAAGATCGAGATCTACGATGACAGGGCGGGCTACTATTACGGCAAGCTCAAATCCTGATGTCTGCGACAGCATCGAGCTTGGCACTGCGAACAGGGCTTGATTCGAGTCGATTTTCGCTGCTCAATTTGGGCCGTGCGTGTGGCGCTCCATGTTGGAGATTGCGCGGGGTCCCTGCTTGCCTCGTTCCCCGCTGACGGCGAGTGGTCTGCCAAGTTGGTTAGCTATCAGTTGCTGGCTTTTCCAGTTGTTAGGTTCCCGGTTTGGGTTGTTCTTCTGGGCGCATACTTCGGCTTTCGGGGCTGTTGGCAGGGGAAGGCTCATGCTCAATGCGGGCACGGGCATGTCTAGCAGTTCATTCAAGCCGAACTGACTTCGCCACTCGGCTTAACTCAAGCTTTAGTTGATGTCCGCTTCTGGCCGTTCGCGGACATTGAACAGAATCCGCGCGTATCCAAACTCAGCTCCTAACGAGTTCAGAGGATTCCAAACAATCGGAAGGTTGGAACACATGCTCAAGATCATGGTCTTCGCAGTGGCGCTTCTAGCTGCAAACAGCGCTCTAGCCCGCGACCGCCCCATCCGCTCCTGCGAAAAAGCCCCGCTCCTGGCCGAAATCCAGAAGCTGCTTCCCGATCATGTGATTGGAAAAACCGCGGATGTGGAACCGAAGCCGGTAGAGAAGCTGCCCCAGTTCCCGCGCGGCATCTGGATGCGCTCCGGCAGCAGCCTGACCTGCGTCGTGGTTGTGCTGGACGAAACCGGCAAGCCGCAGGACGCCATGGTTTCCTATCCGTCGCGAATGGGGCTGACCGAACAGGAGAAGCAGGTGATTCTTTCCGTTCAATGGACGCCGGCACAGGTTGGCGGGCAAGTGCGGCCCTCCCTGGTGTCCATGGATTTCGAGACTCGCTGACGCAAGTTCAGTGGGTAACGACCTGCAGCTTCAGCGCCGACGTTGAAGCTAAGGCGCGCCATGCAACCCCCTAGGTTGCATGGCGCAGAGGCAACGTATCCGTTGCCTGCTCAGACCGCCTGCACGATATGCAGCGCCTTCGGATTACGCCACGTCGCCAGCAAGGTCGCCTCGCGCGCCTTGGCTTCGTGCAGGTGGGTTTCCTTGACGTGGCCGTAGCCGCGGATGTGCTCGGGGATGCTGGCGATGTCTACCGCCAGCGGCAGACGCCGTGCATCGAGTGAGCCGATCAGTTCCTGCAGGGTCTTTTCGTAGTCACTGATCAACTGGCGCTCGCCACGACGTTCCTCGGTGTAACCGAACACGTCGAAGCGGCCGCCGCGCAGGCCCTTGAGCTTGGCCAGCAGGCCGAAGGCCTTGAACATCCACGGGCCGTATTCCTTCTTCTGCAGCTGGCCGTGCTCGTCGCGCTTGGCGAACAGCGGCGGGGCCAGATGGAAACGCACCTGGTAGTCGCCTTCGAACTTCTCTGCCACACGCTTGGCGAAGTCGCCGCTGGTGTACAGGCGTGCCACTTCGTATTCGTCCTTGTAGGCCATCAGCTTGAAGAAGTAGCGCGCGGCGGCTTCGCTCAACGCGGTGCTGCCCGGGATCGCTTGCTGCTCGGCCTTGCGCACGGCATCGATCAGCGTGCGATAGCGATTGGCGTAGGCGGCGTCCTGGTAATCGGTGAGGAAGCTGCTGCGGCGGGCGATCAGTTCGTCCAGCGAACGCGACAGGTGCGCATCGTCCAGTGATGCGAACGCGGCTTCGCCGCTGGTCCGGCTGGCGGCGGGCAGGCCACGCACGTCCGGCTCGTTGTCCGGGTTGCGCGGTGCCGACGGTGCGCCGGCCTCGTTGCCTTCCCATTCGCCTGGCGGCAGTTCACGCAGGGCGGCCGGCTTGCGCTCGGCATCGGTCGGGGCGTTGTGGATCAGGCCGGCGGCCTGCTGCACGGCCTGCGGATCGATGGCGGCCAGGCGGCCCCAGGCGAACGCGGTCTGGTTCATGGCCACGGCGGCGCCGTTGAGCTCCACCGCGCGCATCAGCGATTCCAGCGACAGCGGCACCAGGCCCTGCTGCCAAGCAAAGCCGAGGATGAACAGGTTGGAGGCAATGGCGTCGCCGAGCAGGGCGGTGGCCAGCTGGGTGGCGTCGAGCAGGATCGGGTCGCGCCCGCCCAGCGCCAGCTTCACCCCGGCAATGATGTCGGCGGCCGGGAACTGCATGTCCGGGTGGGTGGTGAAGGTGCCGGGCATCGCTTCGTAGGTGTTCAACACCACCTGCGAGCGCTCGCCGCGCACCTTGGACAACGCCCAGTAGTCGTTGACCACCACCATGTCGCAGCCCAGCACCAGGTCGGCCTCACCGGCGGCGATGCGCACGGCGTGGATGTCGGCCGGGCTGTTGGCCAGGCGGATATGGGTGGTGACCGCGCCGCCCTTCTGCGCCAGGCCGGTCTGGTCGAGCACGCTGGCACCCTTGCCTTCGAGGTGGCCGGCCATGCCGAGCAGCGCGCCGATGGTGACCACGCCGGTGCCGCCAACGCCGGTGATCAGGATGTTCCAGGGCTGTGAGAAATCGGTGCGGAAGGTGGGCGCCGGCAGGTTGTCGAGCAGGCTGGCGGCGCTGCTCTTGCTGCCCTTGCGCAGCTGGCCGCCGTGCACGGTGACGAAGCTCGGGCAGAAGCCCGTCGTGCAGGTGAAATCTTTGTTGCAGTTGGACTGGTCGATGTCGCGCTTGCGCCCGAATTCGGTTTCCTTCGGCAGCACCGACACGCAGAAGCTCTTCTCGCCGCAGTCACCGCAGCCTTCGCAGACCAGCGAGTTGATCATGGTGCGCTTGGCCGGGTCGACGATCTTGCCGCGCTTGCGGCGGCGGCGCTTCTCGGTGGCGCAGGTCTGTTCGTAGATCAGGATGCTGGTGCCCTTCACCGTGCGCAGCTGCTGCTGCACGGCGTCGAGCTCGGCGCGGTCGTGGAATTCCACATCACTTGGGAACTCGTGGCGACGCGACTTCCACTTCTGGATGTCGTCGGACAGCAGCACGATGGTGTGCACGCCTTCCGAACGCATCTGGTGGGCGATCTGCGGCACGGTCAGGGTGCCGTCCACCGGCTGGCCGCCGGTCATCGCCACTGCATCGTTGTAGAGGATCTTGTAGGTGATGTTGACGCCAGCGGCGATGGCCTGGCGGATCGCCAGCGAGCCGCTGTGGAAATAGGTGCCGTCGCCGAGGTTCTGGAACACGTGCTCAGTGTCGGTGAACGCGGCTTGGCCGGCCCAGGTGACGCCTTCGCCGCCCATGTGGGTGAAGGTGTCGGTGTCGCGGTCCATCCACGTCACCATGTAGTGGCAGCCGATGCCGGCCAGCGCACGCGAGCCTTCCGGCACCTTGGTGGAAGTGTTGTGCGGGCAGCCGGAGCAGTAATGCGGCACGCGCGGGAACTGCGCGCGCGGCAGCGCCATCTCGGCTTCCTTGACGTCCATCCAGCGCAGGCGCTCTTCAATGGATTCGGTATTGAAGAACCGTTGGATGCGTCGCCCGATCACGCCAGCAATCGTCGCCGGGGTCAGCTCGCCGGTGGACGGCAGGATCCACTCGCCCTGTTCGTCGTACTTGCCGACGATGGACGGGCGCGCGCCCCAGCTGGCCGGCCAGTTGTAGAAGTACTCCTTCATCTGCCGCTCGATGAAGGCCTTCTTCTCCTCCACCACCACGATGTCTTGCAGGCCGCGGGAGAACTCACCGATGCCCTGCGGCTCCAGCGGCCAGGTCATGCCGACCTTGTAGACGCGGATGCCGATGTCGGCGCAGGCCTTTTCGTCCAGGCCCAGGTACTCCAGCGCCTGCAGCACGTCCAGATAGCTCTTGCCGGTGGTGACGATGCCCAGCCGCGCCTGCGGCGAATCCATCACCACCTTGTCGATGCCGTTGGCGCGGGCAAAGGCCTGCGCCGCCTTCACCGCATAACGGTGCAGGCGCATTTCCTGCTCCATCGGCGGGTCCGGCCAGCGGATGTTGAGGCCGGCGGCCGGCATGTCGAAATCTTCCGGCAGGATGATCTGGCGGGCGAACGGGTTGACGTCCACCGAGGCCGAGGATTCCACCGTCTCGGCAATCGTCTTGAAGCCGATCCAGCGGCCGGTGTAGCGGCTCATCGCCCAGCCGACCAGGCCCATGTCGAGGATGTCCTGCACGCCGGCCGGGTTCAGCACCGGCATCATCGCGCTGACGAACTCCTCCTCGCTGCCGTGGGGCAGGGTGGAGCTGCGGCAGGCATGGTCGTCGGCGGCCAGCGCCAGTACGCCACCATGTTTTGACGCGCCAGCGGCATTGGCGTGCTTGAACACGTCACCGCAGCGGTCCACGCCAGGGCCCTTGCCGTACCACATGCCGAACACGCCATCGACCTTGGCACCGGGGAACAGGTTGGTCTGCTGCGTGCCCCAGACCATGGTCGCGCCCAGGTCCTCGTTGAGGCCGGGCACGAACTTCACCTTGGCCGCTTCCAGGTGCTTGCGCGCGCGCCACAGCTCCAGGTCGAAGCCGCCCAGCGGCGAGCCGCGGTAGCCGCTGACGAAGCCGCCGGTGTTCAGCCCGGCCGCGGCGTCGCGCTGCTGCTGCATCAAGGGCAGGCGTACCAAGGCCTGCACGCCGCTCAGGTAGATGCGGCCATCGGTGCGCGTGTATTTGTGTTCCAGGGTGTAATCGGAATCACGCACGCCGATCAGCGGATCGTTGGCGGAAGCAGGCGAGGTAAGTTCGGCGGTACTGGTCATGGCTGGCCCATTGCGGAAACGGCTGGCAGGTGCCAGCCGGCGGGGCCGGTGGCAGCCGCGGATTGTAGCAGTGGGGCTTTCATCACCCTGTAACCCTGTCGCGCGTAGCGCCCGGAGCGGTTAGGATCGGGGCCGGGTGGGGGATAACTGTTCGATGGGGATTGCAGTCATGGGGGTTACAAGGCGCGTGGTCGCTGGCGTAGTGGTGCTGGCGGCGTTGCTGTTTTCAAATGTGCAGGCGCAGAGCCTGCCGAAGATCAACGAGTTCTATTTCGACGATGACGTGGCCGCCAAGCCGATTCAGGTCGTGCCACCTGAACAGGCAGATGCGGTGGATCAGCTGATGAAGCTGCGTGAGCGTGGCCGCAAGGGCGTGGAAGCCACCGCCCAGCTGGCCAGCATCGCCTACCGTGATGGTCGCGAGGAACTGGGTGCCAAGCTGTACCAGGAGGCCTTGGCCGCCGTCGCAGACAACTCCGTGCAGGCGCGCAGTCTGCGCTGGAACCAAGGCTGGGATCTGTACCGCAAAGGCAACCCCGAGGAAGCGCTGGCTCACTGGACCAAGGTCGCCGAGGGCACGCGCGGCAATCCGTCATGGCTGCCGCCGACGCTGGCATTGGCATTGTGGAGCTTGAACCGCAAGGACGAGGCCGTGGCCTGGTATGCGGCCGCCGTGCGCACGGAACCGGGACAATGGAGTGAAGCGGCGGCTTACCCGCAGCTGCTGCCTTCCTGGAGTGATGCCGAGCGCACACAGCTGGCCCAGGTACAGCAGGCGTGGGCGGCCAATCCGCCGGCCTGGCCGTAAGGGAGCAGCTGCGATGCAGTGCCCGTACCGTGTGCCGGCACTGCAGCAGGAGGTTTTGAGCCAGCGCTGATTCCCGTCGGGGGGCGGCGCGAGGCATGCTCGCATCATGGCAATCGACGCTTTCGCACTGATCCTGGCCATGCTCGCCCTGGGCATGTTGTTCGCCCGCCTGCGGGTGTTCCCGGACAACGCCGCCGACGTGCTCAACAAGGTGGTGCTGTACATCTGCCTGCCTGCCGCGGTGCTGACCTATGTGCCGCGCCTGCAGCTGGATGCCTCGTTGATCGGCATCATGCTGACGCCCTGGTTGCTGATGCTGCTGACGTTGGCGCTGGTAAGCCTGGCTACGCGCCTGCTTGGCTTCGATCGGCAGGTGCATGCGGTGCTGCTGCTGTGCGTGGCGTTGTGCAATTCCAGCTTCATCGGCTACCCGATGGTACGCGCGCTGTTGGGTGACCATGCTTTGCCGTATGCGGTGGTCTACGACCAGTTTGGCACCTTCGTGATGCTGTCCACCTTTGGCCTGTATGTGCTGGCCCGCTACAGCGGCGACACCCCGCCCAGCACCCGCCAGATCCTGCTGCGCATCGCGCGCTTCCCACCGCTGTGGGCGCTGATCTTTGCCTTGCTGGTGATGCCGGCGTCTCCGCCGACGTGGATTGCCGGTGCGTTGAAGAATGTATCCGACGCCATGCTACCGCTGGTGATGCTGGCCGTGGGCCTGACCATCCAGTTACGGCTTTCGCGCGCTGAACTCGCACCGCTGGGCATAGGCCTGCTGCTGAAATTGATCGTGCTGCCGGCAGCGGCGCTGCCCCTGTCATGGGCGTTCGGTCTGCAAGGCGAGATGCTGCGGGTCAACGTGCTGGAAACGGCGATGCCGACCATGATCACCGCCGCCGCCCTGGCCATTTCGCATCGATTGGCGCCGCGATTGGCAGCGGCGATGGTGGGTTATGGCATTGTGTTGTCGCTGGTCACGCTACCGGCCTGGGTCTGGGTATTGGATCGGGTGGTTTAAGTCAATATGTAAGCTTGGACGACCCACAACGAGGAAAGCAGGATGCGTAAACCTTGGTTGATGTTCACTCACTTGGCCTTGATGGCGGCAACGGCTGGCGCGGTTGCGCAACCGGCAAAAGCTGAAGCCACTCCGGAGCATATGCTCGCGCAGATCGAAGCGAGCAATGCCCTACGGTTGCAGTTTGGGAGGGAGCTCGCTGCAAGCGGCCAGCCGCGCAAGCTGTATGCAGCATGGCTGCTGGCACCGATGAGTCTGGATCTGGCACGTGGGAAAACCAGCTACTCGCCGGAGGCTGACACTTGGTTGATGCGCGCGATACGCACCGGCAGCGAGGATCCAGTGATCGCCGCTGCTGCGGTTACCCGCTGCATCCGGGTTGATGAGTGCGATGTGGAGCAGGCACGCGTCACGCTCGCGACCGCGGATGCGGAAGATGCTGGAAGCCAGCTGCTGTTGATGCACTTGGCCGAGCAGCGCAAGGATCCGATCGAGGCGGAGCGCGCCTGGCAGCGTGTGGCAAAAGCATCGCGATACCGTGACCCCGCGGCAACTTTGATCGGCGTCATGGATGTGGCCACGCGTGACTACCCCTGGCCGCTGACCGATCCGGCGCAGGCCGCTGAGTGGGAGCGCCACAACAGCGGCAGCTATCTTGAGCAGGAGCGCACCGTCACCTTGTTCAGTATCGCTGCGATGCATTTTCCGGCGGATTTGAAGCAGGTGATGGAAACTTGCCCCAAGTCCGTGCCTGACGCGGTCAAGCGAGAGCAATGCCGACACCTGTTCAATGTGATGGCCAACAGCAGCTCGCTGTTGGTCGCCGGCTATGGGGCTTCGCGTATGGCAGAGCTGGAGCAAGGGCCGGCGAAGGCATCATGGTCGGCGCGCAAGCGCGAGCTGCAGTGGATCGCGACGGGAGCGACCGAGATAATTGGTGATGAAACCAGAAAGAGCATCAAGGTAAGTCCAGCCGAGTACACCCGTTGGCTTGCAGAACAGGGCGAGCTGCCGGCGATGCGTCGCTTGCTTGCCACCTATGGCGTACCAGCAACCCCGCCAGTTGATTGGCAGCCTTAGTTTGCGACGCCCTGATCAGCAGCCTCAAGCTCTGTTCAATCTCGGAGTACACGCATGAAAAAGCTTCTCTCACGGATGATGAATGCACTTCAGGGCGAAGGGCGGGCTCCGAGGTATGGCACGGAAGTGCCGTGCGCTGTGGCGGATTTCGGTGAAGAAAGGGCTCTCAGCGAGTTGCAGGTCGCGTCTCTTCGAAAGCTCATTGAATTGCTCGCGGCGAGACTGGATACAGAGCGTGCCAGCGCCATCGCTGAGCGGGCGATACAAGCCTTCGAGCCGTGGGATGAAGCAGACATGGCGTTCCTAAGCGGTACGAGCTTGGGCGTTGGCCACACCCTCTCTATCTACCTGGACTGGAACGACAGCAGCGAAGTCGATTGGATAGTCAATCGGATTCTCGAAACACTTGAAATTCCGGACCGTTGGCATTGGGGCGCCGACGGTGGAGATAGATCGATCCCTGCGGCGTTTCGGGCGCTGGAGGAGTGGCTTTCTCTCCGCGGCTACCAGATGTGGCACGTCAATACAGGCGGAGACAATGCGCTGGCATTTCCGGTAGAGCTGAAGGACGCGATTTTGGCTGAGCGTCTCGCTAGAGATGCAGGAATGGACTTGTTTACCCTCAAGGATTCTGAGCCCTACTACGGTGCTGGGCCGGCGTGAAGTTTCGTTTTCATCGGTCATACGCAAGGTTTGCTTGTCAGCAGTGACGCAAAACTCCTCGACGAGTCAACGCGATGAGAAATTTTGACGATCTAGCCGTGTGATTGCTTCTGGCCGCGAGTAGCTGGACTCCGTTGATTCAACGCAATGCGTTTGCGGGTATCAACAGGTCTCGGGTCTCGCGTTGTCGAATACAGCACTGTGCTCCTGGGTGCGCTGGCGCTTACCTGGGCTACGACAGCGTTTGAGTCTTTGGTCGGCTTCAATCCGCCGGCACGGTGCGTTCGCGTGCCCAGTCGCGCAGCGACTGCACCTGCTCGGCCATCAGTACCGTAGCCCGGGTAAACGCAGCGCACCCGGGAAACCGGGTGGCACGCAGCGCGGCACGTGTATGGATACCAGTGACTTTGGCGCCTTGCACGTTTCGCCATCTACGCACGTGTTAGCTTCCCCGGGTGCGCTGGCGCTTACCCGGGCTACGACAGCGTTTGAGTCTTTGGTTGGCTTCAATCCGCCGGCACGGTGCGTTCGCGTGCCCAGTCGCGCAGCGACTGCACCTGCTCGGCCATCAGTACCGACAGCGGTCGGGTGTTGCGGATCTCGGTCATCAGCAGGTCGGTGTCCAGCGGCTTGTTCTCCGCATGGGCGGCATACAGGCCGGCGACCACCGCCTGCTCGATCTCGGCACCGGAGAAGCCATCGCTGGCCGCTGCCAGCGCCGGCAGCGCAAACAGATCCGGCTGCAGTTGGCGGCGGGCCAGGTGCAGGTGCAGCAGTTCGACGCGGGTGTCAGGCGAGGGCAGGTCGACGAAGAAGATTTCGTCGAAGCGGCCCTTGCGCAGCAGTTCGGCCGGCAGCTCCTGCACCTGGTTGGCGGTAGCGACGATGAATACCGGGGCCTTGCGCTCGGCCATCCAGGTCAGCAGGTAGCCGAGCACGCGCCGCGACACGCCGCCGTCCTCGCCACCACTGGCCAGGCCCTTCTCGACTTCGTCTATCCACAATACGCAGGGCGCCAGCTGCTCGGCCGAGGCCAGCGCGTCGCGCAGGTTCTTCTCGGTCTCGCCGTGGTACTTGTTGTACAGGGTGCCGAAATCCAGCCGCAGCAGCGGCACGCCGAAGCCGGCGGCGGTGGCCTTGGCCAACATCGACTTGCCGCAGCCCTGCACGCCGAGCAGCAGCATGCCCTTGGGCGGATCCAGCCCGGGCGGGACGTTGCCGGAGACGAAGACCGCGCGGCGTTGCTCGATCCAGCGCTTGAGCCGGCGCGCGCCGGCCACGTCGCTGAAACGGGCCGAATCGTATTCGTAATGCAGGTGGCCGCTGCGGTTGAGCAGCTCGAACTTGAGCTTGGCCAGTTGCGGCAGGTCATCGGCCTGCAGCGCGCCGTCGGCATAGATCAGCTGGCGGGCGATGCGGCGGGCGTCGGTCATGCTCAACCCGCGCAGGTTGCGCAGGATCTGCTGCACCGCCTCCTGGTCCACCTCGACCCGTCGCCCGCCGTTCTCCTGGGCATAGCTGGTCGCCTCCTCGCGCAGCATCTTCAGCAGCGCGTTGGCGTCGGGCAGGCGGGGATTGAAGCGGGTCGCCAGTGCTTCCAGTTCGGCCGGCAGCTCCACCTTGGCGCCGACCAGCACCACCACGTGGGGCTGGCTGTGGCGGCGCTGGATGATGTCGCGCAGCAGCCGCTGGTGGCTGGCGTAGCCCAGGTAGGGGTGGAAATCGAGCAGCAGGTAGATGCCGCGCTGGTCGGCCTCCTGGATCATGCGCAGGGCGGCGCTGGCGTCGGGTGGGCCGACCGCCTCGTCCTCGCGGTCCATGTCGATGCGGCGCAGGCCCTCGGTGATGGACCAGCGGTACAACGAGCGCCACACGTGCATCAAGGCCTCGCGGAACAGGCCCACGATACGGGTCTCGTCCTGCGTTTCAATGACGATCAGCGCGGTGTTGGCACGGATCAGTGCGGTCAGGTCCTGCAGCTCGCTCATGGTGGTTCCAATGCCGGGGGCGACACGATAGCAAGCCGCAGGCCATGCCGGGGCTGCTTCCTCACCGGATGACTACCTTTGGTAACGCGGGCCGGTGTACGCTGCGGGCAAGTCCCGCGAAAACGAGGCGTGCATGAAGACGATTCTGGTAGCCGGCTCCAAAGGCGGCGTCGGCAAGACCACCATCGCTACCCATCTGGCCGCACACTCGGCCCTGTCCGGCCAGGCAACGGTGATCGCCGATGCCGACCCGCAGGGCTCCAGCACCCGCTGGGCGCAACGCCGCTCCAGCCTGGAGAGCGCGGTGCTGCCGGTGGACGTGCACCGCAAGAAGAACTGGGAAAAGCTCATTCCCGATGGCGCCGAGCAGGTCATCATCGATGCCCCGGCCGGGGCCTACGGCGAGGATCTGGAGCGTTTCATCGACACCGCCGATGCGGTGGTGGTGCCGGTGCTGCCCTCGGCGCTGGATATCGAGGCCATCGTCGGCTTCCTCAACAGCCTGTCAAAGATCAAGCGCATCCATTCGCGGGCGGTGCCGGTGGGCCTGGTGCTCAACCGCACCAAGCCGTGGACGCAGACCTCGCAGCAGGCCCGGCAGATGCTGGCGCAATGGCCGTATGAAGTGGTCGCGCAGCTGCGCGACAGCCAGAGTTATGTGGTGATGGTCGGGCTTGGGCGCAGCCTGTTCGACTATCACTCTGCACAGGTACGCGAGCACCAGCAGGACTGGGAGCCGCTACTCAAGTGGTTGAACAAGGTCTGACAGGAGTATTACCCGACCATGCGTGAATTGATCCTGCTGCGACATGCCCATGCCGAACCGGCGGCCAATGGCCAGGCCGATATCGACCGGCCCCTCTCACCGCATGGCCTGGCCGAGGCCGAGGCGGCCGGCCGTTGGTTACAGGAACACAAGTTGGTGCCGGACCGGGTGCTGTGCTCGCCGGCGCGGCGCACCCGCGAGACCCTGGAGGCGGTGCTGGAGCGCACCGGCTACGTCGAGCAGCGGCTGGAAGAACGTATCTACGAGGCCGCGCCAGGCACCCTGGCGGCGCTGCTGGACGAACACAAGGAAGTAGAGCGCCTGCTGGTGGTCGGCCACAACCCGGGGCTGGAGCAGCTGGTGGCGTTGATGCACAGCGGCCAGTCCGGCGACTACCGTGGCATGCCGCCGGCATCGGTGGCGGTGCTGTCCCTGCCGATGGAGGCGGCGATAGAACCGGGCATTGCCCGGCTGACCGAATTCTGGTGGCCCTGAGCCCATGGCGGCGGCGCGGTATGGGCTGCTGCTGATTCTGTTGATGCTGAGCGGCTCGGTCCTTGCGGCCGAGCCACTGCATTTCGACACGGCGCACTCCCGCTTTGGTTTTGAGATACGTACCCGCTTCGGGCAGAAGGTGGAGGGGGTGTTCCCGCGTTTCGAAGGCTGGATCACCGTGTTGCCCGATGGCCGCCACCAGGTGCGGCTGCGCATGTATACCGAATACGTGGAAATCCCCGACCGGCCGCGCTACACCGGCTGGATCCGCGGCGAGGACTTCTTTGATGCGGCGCGTTACCCGGTGGTGGAGTTCGATTCGGACCCCTATGCACCGCAATTGAGTGAAACCGGTGGCGACGTGCCAGGGCGGCTGTCGATCCGCGGTATCAGCCGGCCCGAGGTGATGCATCTGGCAAAACCTGAATGCGCACGGCCCGGCTATGATTGCGATCTGGTCAGCCGCGGTACCATCCTGCGTGGCCGATATGGCATGGACAGCTGGCAGATGGCCCTGAGTGATCGAGTGATATTCGTACTGCGTACACGCCTGGTTGGCGCCCCCAAAAAGTGAAAGCTGTCCTCCGTATCCTGCCGGTGCTGGCGCTGCTGCTGGCCAGCGGTTGTGCTTCGCTGTCCAATCAGCAGCGTGAGCGTGCCGAAGGCATTGCCGTGGCTGCCCGTTCCACCGAAGTGGCCTGTGACCAGCCCGACCGCTGTGCGCTGGACTCGCCGTTGCGGGCACTCGGTGGCAAGGCCATCGCCGAGTCCACCGCACAGGCCCCGCGCCACTACGCCACCATCCTCGATGAAGGCGAACTGTCGCTGATCGCGCGCTTGAACCTGATCCGCAGCGCTACCCGCAGCGTGGACCTGCAGACCTATATCTTCGACACCGACGACAGTGCACGGATGGTGATCGACGAACTGCTGGCCGCCGCCCGGCGCGGGGTCAAGGTACGTGTGCTGATCGACCAGCTCTCGGCGATCTCCGACCTGCAGATGCTGGGCGCGCTGTCCGGCGCGCATGCCAATTTCGAGCTGCGCGTCTACAACCCGGCGTTCGGCAAGGCCAAGCTCAATTACTTCGACTATGCCGGCAGCGTGCTGTGCTGCTTCCGCCGCTTCAACCAGCGCATGCACAACAAGCTGCTGGTGATCGACGATGTGATCGGCGTGGTCGGTGGCCGCAACTACCAGGACGACTATTACGACTGGGACAGCGAGTACAACTTCCGCGACCGCGACGTGGTGGTGGCCGGGCCGGAGGCGCGCGAGATGGCGGCCAACTTCCAGGCCTTCTGGGTGGCGCGTCGCAGCGTCCCGGCCGAGCGCCTGAACGATGTCGGCAAGACCCTGTTGAACGAGGGCGTGCCGGCCATGCCGGAGGCTGCGTTCCGCCGCCCCGAGCGGATCGCACGGGTGGATGCCGAGGCATCGGACCCCGATTTCATCGAGCAGGCATTTGTCGATACCGCGCTGCCGGTAAGCACCGTCAGTTATGTCGCCGACATGCCGCGCAAGCATCGCCGTGAACGCGAGGCGCAGCCACTCAACGGCCAGCATGTGACCGAGCCGAAGCTGGATGCGCTGATCGCGCAGGCGCGGACCGAGGTGCTGCTGCAGACGCCGTACCTGGTGCTGTCCAAGCCCGCGCAGGAGTTGTTCAGGAACCTGCGCAAGCGCGAAGTGCCGCCGCGCGTGGTGGTATCGACCAACAGCCTGGCTGCGACCGACAACCCCATCGTCTATGCGCTGTCGTACAAGTACAAACGCCGCAACCTGCGCGAGCTGGGTTTCAACATCTACGAGTACAAGCCGTTCCCGCTGGATGCACCGATCGACTATGCGCAGCTGCTGCCAGCGCCGCTGGACGGTGAGCCGGTAGCGCCGGCGCCAGCACGCAGCCGGGTGATCGGTGGCAGCGCGGCGGGCAGCAATGTGCGCGGCAGCGGTTCCGGCCGCCGGCTCAGTGCCGACGGCAGCGAGGTCGAGCGCGAGGTGCTGCGCACCGAAACCCGCCCCTCCTTCCTGGGCACGCGCGCGGTCAACCGACCGCTGCCGGTGACCCGCCGCGGCGCGCGCATGGGCCTGCACGCCAAGTCGCTGGTGGTGGACCGCCGGATCGGCGTGATCGGTACCCACAACTTCGATCCGCGCAGCGAGAACTACAACACCGAGGGCGCGGTGATCATCGACGATCCCGCCTTCGCCGAGCAGTTGGCGCAGAGCATCCTGCGTGACACGCATCCGGACAATTCCTGGGTGGTGGCGCCGCGCGAAAAGCCGCCGGTGCTGTCGGGCCTGAACTACAGCCTCGGCAAGGCCTCCGAGGCACTGCCTATCCTGGATTTCTGGCCCTGGCGCTATGCCACCGATTACGCCTTCAAGCCGGGCCCGGAATGCCCGCAGCCGTTGCCCCGGCAGGACCCGCGTTTCCACAGCTGTTACACCGCAGTCGGCGACTTCCCGGAAGTGAATGTCGGCCCCAAGTGGGTGCTGGTGCGCATGCTGACCGCCTTTGGTGCCGGGCTGGTCCCCATCCTCTGAGCCTTCCATTCCCCAACAGGTAGCTGCAATGAGCCAAGTATTCCGCGCGCCGGTTGACCTGAAGCTGGTCAATGAGTTGAGCCGCAACACGCTGATCGATCATCTGGGCATTGTTTTCACCGCCGCTGGTGATGATTGGCTGCAGGCCACCATGCCGGTGGACGCGCGCACCAAGCAGCCGTATGGGTTGCTGCATGGCGGTGCTTCGGTGGTACTGGCGGAGACGCTGGGCAGCAGTGCCGGCAACCTGTGCGTGGACCCGACCCAGCAGGTGTGTGTCGGCCTGGAAATCAACGCCAACCATCTGCGCGCGGCGCGCAGCGGCGTGGTTACCGGTACCGCACGCGCGCTGCATGTGGGGCGCACCACCCAGGTGTGGGAGATCCGCATCGAGGACGAGGCCGGCAAGCCGGTGTGCATTTCGCGGCTGACCTTGGCGGTTGTCGCGGTTGGGTGAGTGGTTGGCGTTCAGGGTCAAGAGCCAAGAGCCAAGAGCCAAGAGCCAAGAGCTGAAAAGCACCCCTCCCCAACCCTCCCCTTGCCTGCGGCAAAGGGAGGTGGCGCAGCTTTACCCCCTCCCTTTCGCGCAGCGAAGGGGAGGGCTGGGGAGGGGTAGCTTTTGTCGTTGTCGCCGTTCCCGCCCCGGCAAGCACCCGCTAAACCACCATCGCCACCGGCAGGTGCGCGCGCACCCAATCGGCCAAGGCCGGTGCCGGCAGGGCAGGGGTGAAGTGAAATCCCTGTGCGATCTCGTAACCCTGCGCGCCCAGCAGGCGCAGCTGCTCCAGACTTTCAACGCCTTCGGCGACCACCTTCAGCTGCAGGCTCTGGCCGATGTGGGCGATGGCCTGGGTCAGCGCGCTGGCCACCTTGTCGCCCTCGATGCCATGGACGAAGCTGCGGTCCAGCTTGAGTTCGCTGATCGGTAGCTGGCGCAGATAGCTCAGGCTGGAATAGCCGGTGCCGAAGTCGTCCATCGACAGCCGCACGCCCAGTGCATGCACCTGGCGTAGCGTCTGCAGGGTGATCGGGTCGCCGTCCAGCAATACGTCTTCGGTGATCTCCAGGGTCAGGTCACCCGCGCTCAGTGACTCCTGCTGCAGGATCTGGCTGATGCAGTCCGGCAGCGCCGCGCTGTGGAAGTTGGTCGGTGACAGGTTCACCGACACCGACGGTACGTCCAGGCCTTCCTGGCGCCAGCGGCGCAGTTGTCGGCAGGCCTCGCGCAATGCCCATTGGCCGAGATCGCCGATCAGCCCGGCTTCCTCGGCGAGGGGGATGAAACGGATCGGCGGCACGCTGCCCAGGCGCGGATGCTGCCAGCGCGCCAGCGCTTCCACGCTGTGCAGTTGGCCGCTGTGGATGTCGATCTGTGGCTGGTAATGCAGTTGCAGCTGGCCCTGCTCCAGGGCCTCGCGCAGCGCTGCCTCCAGCGCCATGCGTTCCTGCGCGCATTCGTCCATCTCACTGCTGTAGAAACGCACGCGGTTGCGGCCGTTGTGCTTGGCCTGGTACATGGCGACATCGGCATGGTGCAGCAGCGAATCCATGTCGCCACCGTCATGCGGAAAGATGCTGATGCCGATGCTGGCCGACGGGCGGATCTCCATGTCGCCCAGTGGCAAGGGCAGCCCGAGGGTACGCAGGATGCGTTCGCTGCGCTCGCTGGCCGTGGCCACGTCGCAGCGGTTGAGGACCACCACGAACTCGTCGCCGGAGAGCCGGCCGACGATGTCCATCGGCCCGGTCTCTTCCTGCAGGCGCCGCGCCACCGTGCGCAGCAGCTCGTCGCCGCCAGGGTGGCCGAAGGAATCGTTGATCTGCTTGAAGCGGTCCAGGTCGATGAACATCACCGCCAATGACTGCCCTTGATGGCTGGCCGCGGTGATGGCCTGGTCGGCCTGTGCGTGCAGCAGACTGCGGTTGGGCAGGCCGGTGAGGTCGTCGTAGAACGCGAGCCGGCGGATCCGGTTGCGGGCTTCCTCGCGTTCGAGCGCCAGCGCGCACAGGTGCACGATGACCTCGACCAGACGGTGATGGAAGCTGTCCGGATCGTAGGGCTGGCGGTAGTAGAAGGCGAAGGTGCCGAGCACGCGGCCATCGTTGGCCTTGATCGGGGTGGACCAGCAGGCGGCCAGGCCATGCTGCAGGGCCAGGTGGCTGATGCCCTCCCAGTTGGGGTCGGTGGCGATGTCGCGGCTGATCACGGTCTGGCCGGTATGCGCGGCGGTGCCACAGCTGCCGGTCTTCGGTGCCACCGGTACGCCGTCCACCAGCCGGGTATAGGCATCGGGCAGGCTGGGTGCCGCCAGGTGGCGCAGCCGTCCGTCCTCCACCCGCAGCACCGAGCACAGCACCTGCGGGGCGATCTTCTCCACCTCCAGGCACATCATCTGCATCACTTCGGCGGTGGGTACCTCGCGCACCATCGCGTCGAGCATCTTGTGCTGCAGGACTTCGTGCACCTTGGTGCGGGTGATGTCCATCAGCACGATGACCAGGTTCACCAGCGTGCCGTAGTCATCGAAGATGGGATTGGTGCTGACCGAGCACCACAATGGCTGCCCGTTCTTGCGGTAAAGCCGCTCGTCGGCGCGGATAGGCTGCCCGGCCAGCAGGCGTGCGAGGTAAGCGCCTATCTGCTCGGGCGAATAACTGTCCGGTGCCAGCAGCGCCGGCACGTACTGGCCCATCGCCTCGCTGTCGAGGAAGCCGAACAGACGCCGGAAGCCCTTGTTCAAATGCACGATGCGGCCTTCGGCATCGGTGATCAGCACCGCGCTCTGGGTTTCATCAAAACCCAGCGACAGCAAGCGCTCGCGCGCCTGCGCCAGCCGCCGGGCGGTGACATCGTGCACCAGTGCCAGATGGATGCTGCGGCCATTGTCGGCGATCTGCGACAAGGTGACGCTGATCCAGCAGGGAACGTCGTCCTTGCGGATCATCTGGATGTCGTGCGGATTGGCAGCCAGCTCCTGCACGCGGTTGCTGCTGCCGGGATACAGGCGGGTGTTGTAACGCTCGCGCATGCTGGCGGGCGCCAGCGTGCCCAGGTTCTTGCCTTGCAGCTCGGTGCGGGACCAGCCGGAGATGTCCTCCATGGCATGGTTGACGTACAGAATGGTGTTGGTGTCGTCGAACAGAATCACGCCGTTGCCGATCTGCTCCAATGCCGCCGAGAACAAATGCAGCATGTCTTCTGTCGATGACAGCAGCTGCCGGTCCATCATGCGCTCCCCTGAACGATAGTGTTGTTGTACACACTTCATGCCGGGAAAGGTGCCGGCGTACCCCGATTCGGTGGGCTGGCCGGTACTTCCTGTCGATAGTGTGGCACGGCGCACCTTTTGGATGCGCCTCCGGCAAAGCCTGTCGG
Source organism: Stenotrophomonas sp. STEN031 (assembly GCF_056759975.1). Classification (NCBI taxonomy): domain Bacteria; kingdom Pseudomonadati; phylum Pseudomonadota; class Gammaproteobacteria; order Lysobacterales; family Lysobacteraceae; genus Stenotrophomonas; species Stenotrophomonas sp. STEN031. The sequence goes on along the minus strand of NZ_JBRREA010000027.1, from coordinate 5,521 downwards.
GGCGGCTGCCGTGCTGGCGGAAGCCGGACCGCATCCGGTATCGTGCGGGGATGACTTCCCCCCGTCCCGCCCGCCAGGGCGGTGTGGCCCGCGTGTTCCGTTACCTGTACCGCGTCCCGCTGCTCCTGGTTCACATTGTCCTGTTCCTGCCGCTGATCCTGCTGCTGATGACGCAGCCGTTGGGGCGCATCGGCCCCGCCAGCAACCCGCTGGAAGAGCGGGTGGTGCGCTGGTGGTCGGGCGGTTTGATGTGGATCTTCGGCTTCCGCCTGCAGCGTTACGGCCAGCCCTTGCCGGGCGCGGTGCTGTTTGTGGCCAACCACGTGGGGTGGGTCGACATCTGCGTGATCCACAGCCAGAAGATGGTCGGCTTCGTCGCCAAGCGCGAGATCGCCGGCTGGCCGGTGGTCGGCTGGGTCGCCAGCCGTGGCCACACCATCTTCCACCAGCGCGGCAACACCGAGTCGCTGGGCGGGGTGATGGAAGAGATGGTCAAGCGCCTGCAGGAACAGCGGCCGGTGGCGGTGTTCCCGGAAGGGCGCACCCGTGGCGGCACCGAGGTGGGTCCGTTCCATGCGCGCATCTTCCAGGCGGCGGTGGAAGCCGGCGTGCCGGTGCAGCCGATCGCGCTGCGTTATGGCGTGCGCGGTGATGCGCAGACCACGGTGGCGTTCGCGCCGGGCGAGAGCTTCGCCGGCAACTTCCTGCGTCTGCTGGGTGAGCCGGCACGGCGTGGTGAGGTGCATTTCCTGGAGCCGATCGGCAGCCAGGATCTGGAAGGTCGCCGGCGCATTGCCGAAACCTCGCGCGCGCGCATCGTGGCGGTGATGGAAGGGCCATAAGGTGCGTACCGCGGCCACCACAGCGTTGGGCAGTCCTCGCCAACCGGGTCGGCCATGCTGAGCGCCTGCAATTACCAGCCACCGCGCTGGCTGCGGAACCCGCACCTGCAGTCGATGCTGGCATCCAGCCGGGTGCGGCTGCGGCGCGGCAAACAACTGCTGGCCGGCACCGGTGCGCTGACCCAGGAACTGATGCTCGATGGCGGCGACGGTGTGCGCCTGCAGGCCTGGCACAGCCGGCTGCCGGGCATGCCACCCAAGGCGCTGGCGTTGCTGCTGCATGGCTGGGAGGGCAGCGCCGAATCCAGCTACATGCGGATGACCGCCGTACGTCTGCTGGAGCAGGGCTTTGACGTGGTGCGGCTGAACTTCCGCGATCACGGCAACACCCACCACCTCAATCCGGGCATCTTCCATTCGTGTCGTATCGACGAAGTGGTCAATGCCGCCGGTGATGTGGCGCAGCGCTTTGCCGACCTGCCGATGGTGGCGGCGGGCTATTCGCTGGGTGGCAATTTCGTATTGCGGCTGGCCTTGCATGCGCCAGCGGCCGGGGTGCCGCTGCGGCACGTGGCCTCGGTATGCCCGGTGCTGGATCCGGGCATCACCATGGACAGCATCGAGCGCGGTCCGGTGATGTACGACTGGTATTTCCGCCGCAAATGGACCGGCTCGCTGCGGCGCAAGCGCGCGTTGTTCCCGGAGCTGGCCGACTGCGATGACAGCGTGCTGAAGCTCGATATCCGCGCGCTGACCGGTTGGCTGGTGGACCGGCATACCGACTTCGGCTCGTTGCAGGAGTACTTCGACGGTTACTCGATCGCCGGCAGCAAGTTGGCCGGGCTGCAGGTGCCGGCCGACATACTGATGGCCGCCGACGACCCGGTGATTCCGTTCACCACCTTCGACCACTGGCAGTTGCCGGCCGACGCGCATCTGGAGATCGCGCGCTGGGGCGGCCACTGCGGTTTCATCGAGAACCTGCGTGGTGATGGCTTCTCCGAGCGCTGGGTGGCGCAGCATCTGGCTGCCGCCGTCGGCTGAACCCGGCGGGCGCGGCCGGGGCCGCTACAATGCAGGTTTGCGCTCACGCTGGACCGCCATGCAAGACAAGATCATTGAAGCCCTGCGCCGTAATGCCACCGACGAGGCCGTGACCCTGGCCCAGGCATGGGTTGGCGCGGAACCGCAGCAGGCCCAGGCCCACCGCTGGCTGGCGCTGGCCCTGCAGCAGGATGAGCAGCTGGAGCCGGCCCAGGCCAGCCTGGAGCAGGCACTGAGCCTGGCCCCGGACGATGCCGCCCTGCATCTGCAACATGCCGGCCTGCTGCTGGCACAGCGTCAGATCGACGCTGCCGGTCAGGCACTGGACCGCAGCACCGCGCTGAACCCCAACGAGTTCTCCGCCTACCTGATGCAGGCGCACCTGGCCTTGGGCCGTGACGATATCGACGAGGCCGACCGGCTCGGGCGCTTGGCTGCCCGTGTCGATCCGGACAGCCCCGAACTGGGCGCGATTGAAGGCATGGTTGCGTTGCGGCGCGGCGACGCCGACCGCGCGCTGGCCATCCTGTCGGCCGCCAGCAGCCGTCTGCCGGGTGATGTCCGCGTGTTGTACGCATTGGGCTTCGCCTATCTGGGCAAGGACATGCTGGCCTTTGCCGAGCAGGCGTTCCGTCGCGTGATCGAACTGAACCCGAGCAACCACGCGCTGCGTGGCCTGGTGGTGCAGTTGGCCTTGCGCCAGGGGCACCTGGACCGCGCGGCCGAGATGATGCGCGAGGTACTGGCCACGCCGCAGGGCAATACCCCGGGCATGCGCCGCCTGGCCGGTGAGCTGGAGCTGGCCTCGGGCCAGCCGCTGCAGGCGCTGGAGCATCTGCTGCCGTTGCTGCAGCAGGTGCCAGGTGATCGCCCGACGCTGCAGATGTTGCTGATGGCCTGGCAGCGCCTGGGCCGCGAGGAAGAAGCGCGCAACGAGCTGGAAGCCGCCGTGCAGGCGCAGCCGCAGCTGCATGACCTGTGGATGGCACGGCTGGCCGTGGCCCAGGTCGGCAGCGAGGAGGCGGTCGACGTGGTCGAACGCTGGCTGGCGGCGATGCCGGAGCACCTGCCAGCGCTGGAAGCGCGGATGAGCCTGCATGACATGAACGACCAGGCCGAGGAGGCCGAGGCCGTGGCCCATCACATCGTCGCCCTGGAGCCGGGTCGGGTCAGTGGCGAACGGCGCATTGTCGAAGCCCTGCTGCAGCGTGAGCCGAGTGCGGCGATCGCGCATGTGCAGCAGCTGGTGGACAACGCCCCGGAACAGGCGCGTGCGAGTGTGCGCAGCTGGCTGGGTGCCATCCAGGACCGCGCGGGTGATCATGCCGGCGCAGTGGCTACCTGGTTGCGCCTGCATGAAGAGATGGCACCCAACCGTGTGCCGCTGCCGCAGCAGGCGCGGGCACCGGCCGAATGGCCGGCGATGGGTGAGGTGGCGGGTGACAACCCGATCAGGCCGATGTTCCTGTGGGGCGCACCGGGTTCGGGCGTGGAGCGGGTGGCAACGGTGATGGCGGCAGGCAGCCGTGTATTGCGCGCTGACCGCTTCGGACCGACCCCGCCCAATGATGCGTTCCAGAACTTCCTGACCCTGCAGCGGCTGGCAACCGACGCACTGACGCCGGAACAGCTGGTGCAGCAGTGGCGTGAGGCGCTGCCGGCACGCGGCATCGAAGACGGCAACGTGATCGACTGGCTGCTGTGGTGGGACAACGCGCTGCTGTGGGCGCTGCGCCCGCAATTGCCGGAAGGCCGCCTGGTCATCGCCCTGCGTGACCCGCGCGACATGCTGGTGGAGTGGCTGGCGCTGGGTGCACCGGCACCGCTGGCGGTGACCTCGTCCAACGAGGCAGCGCAGTGGCTGGCGCGCGCGCTGGCGCAGGTGGCACTGCTGCACGAGCAGGAGCTGTATACCCACATGATCATCCGTACCGACGACGCGGTGAACGATCCGGAGGCGATGGGTGCGCTGTTGGAGCAGGCCTTTGGCCTGCGTTTCCCGCCGGTGCGCAGCCTCGGCCAAGGCACCATTTCGGCCGGCCATTGGCGTCATTACGCGCAGGTGCTGGCGGCGGAGTTTGCGCTGCTGACCCCGGTCGCGGTGCGTCTGGGTTATCCCGAAGTCTGAGCAAGGAGAAAGCATGAAACTGGACAGCCAGAGTTTTCAGAATGGGCAGCCGATTGCGGCCGAATTTGCCGCCGGTGATGCCCATGGCTTCGCCGGCAACCGTAATCCGCAGCTGGCATGGCGTGATGTGCCGGCAGGCACGCGCTCGTTCGCGCTGATCTGCGTGGACCCGGATGTGCCGACGGTGGCCGAGCTGGTGGGCCGCGACGACGTCAGCATCCCGCTGGACCAACCGCGTGGTGATTTCGTGCATTGGGTGATGGTGGATGTTCCTGCCGAGCTGCGCGAGATCGCTGCCGGCAGCTGCAGCGATGGCTTCACCGCGCATGGCAAGACGCAGCCGACCGGTCCGGCCGGTGCACGCCAGGGTATCAACGATTACACCGGCTGGTTTGCCGGCAATGCACAGATGAGCGGCACGTACTATGGCTATGACGGCCCGTACCCGCCATTCAACGACGAGCGCCTGCACCGCTATTTCTTCCGTCTGTTTGCGCTGGATGTGGAGCGTCTGCCGGTGGAAGGGGCATTCACCGCCGCCGACGTGTACCGCGCCATGCAGGGCCACGTAATGGCCGAGGCAGCCGTGCACGGCACCTATACGTTGAACAAAGCGCTGGCCTAGCCATGTAGTGCCGAGCCATGCTCGGCAGGGGGCCTTACCGGTAGAGCCCCTGCCGAGCACCGCTCGGCCCTACAACTAAGAGCGCAGGCGTATCGCCAAACCTATCGCCTGCACGAATCCATAGCTGATCAAGGCCGCCGCCAATGCCAGGGTCAAGGGACTGGCGTTGCCCATGCCCGCCCCCATGCCCTGGCTGAAAGCGCCGCCATACCAACGCCAGGCCAAACGCCCCATCAGCAATACCGCCAAGGCGCCACCAATCCAGGGATTCGGTGTGTAGCCGACGCGGCCATCGCGCGAGCTGATCAGCGTGTGCCTGAGTGCGAACAAGCCCAGTCCAACTCCGGCGATCGCGCCGACAATAATCCCCAGCGCAACATGCGGGATGTAGATCGCCGCCGCTACCAGCGCAGCACCCACCAACGACAGGATGCCGATACGGACGGCGTTGCGAACCGGCCGCCACGGCTGCCAGCCGAAGTGGCGACGGATGCGCCGGTAATACAACCAGCCGAAACCGGCCGTCATCAACCAAGGCATGTAGACAGGCACTGCAGCAGGCATGAAACGTCCCCGTACGTAGGAGCGGCGTAAGCCGCGAAGCTGACAACGAAACAGACATCCGTAGTGCCGAGCCATGCTCGGCAGGGCCTTACCGGTAAAGCCCCACCTGTAGTGCCGAGCCATGCTCGGCAGAGGCATTACCGGCAATGCATCAAAAGCCAACCCCTCCCCAACCCTCCCCTGCGCCTGCGACGCAAGGGAGGGAGCGTAGTGGGGGGCGCGGGGCCGGGGGGGCCCGGCCCGGCGGGGGCGGCGCCCACCCCCCGGGCGGGGCACGGGCGCCGCCGCCGACCAGGACGGGGACGCCTCGGTGTGAGG
>NZ_JBRREA010000026.1:0-62201 GCF_056759975.1 Stenotrophomonas sp. STEN031 | reverse complement strand
GCCATGCTCGGCAGGGGCTTTCCCGGTAAGGCCCCTTGCCGAGCATGGCTCGGCACTACACCCTCCGCTCTCGCATAGCGAAGGGGAGGGTTGGGGAGGGGGCTTCAAAAGGCCTCTGCCGAGCATGACTCGGCACTACCACGCGCTATGCTGGTGCCCGATTTTTCTAGGAGAACACCATGGCCGGCAAAGGCTGGTTCTATGTGGCCCTGACCTGCCTGTTCGAGTTGGTCTGGGTGTATGGCTTCAACGTGGCTGCCACATGGTGGCATTGGATTCCGATCATCGTGGTGATCTTGGTGGACTTCCATTGGTTGGCCAAGGCCTGCGAATCGTTGCCCACCGGCACGGTATACGCGGTGTTTGCCGCCGTTGGCACGGTGGGGACCACGCTGATGGATATCTTCCTGTTCGATGGCAGCTTCAGCCTGGCCAAGGGGGTGTTCATGGCGGTGCTGGTGGCGGGCGTGATCGCGTTGAAGCTGGCCGATGGCAAGGCAGCGGTGACTGACGCAGACGGGCAAGGGGGCTGATATGGGCTGGTTTCTGGTGATTGCCGCTGCCTTGATGGAGACGCTGGGCGTGATTGGCCTGAAGCGTTACAGCGGGCGCAAGAGTCTGTTGAACGCGCTGATGTTCTTCGGTGGTTTTGGTGCTTCCTTCGTGCTGCTGTACCAGTCCTTCCGCTACATCCAGTTGAGCATTGCCTACGCGGTGTGGATTGGCCTTGGAACCGCGGCTGCAGTGCTGGTGAACACGCTGTTCTTTGGTGAGTCGCGCAGCACCGCCCGCCTGTTGAGTCTGGCGGTGATCGTGGTTGGGGTGGTGGGCTTGAAGGCGGTGTCCTGAATGCAGAAGACCCCGGGAGTGCCGGGGCCTTCTGATTTGCTTTTTAGCTTCGGTAGAACTGCCGTTGCTGTAAACGTCTGGTTTCGGCTTGCCCTCACCCCCAACCCGCGCTCCGTGCCGCGGCGCTGGCGCAAGGGCGCTCGAGTGACCGCGAACCGATGGTTCGCAAACGGTCCCTCTCCCCCCGCAGGCGGGAGAGGGGCCTACGCAGGGCGGCTCAGCGCTGGGCGCGGCGGCGCAACGGGGTGACGTTGCTGCTGGCCTTCTTTGTTTTTTTGGCAGCCGGCTGCGCGGACTGGGCGCTGAAGAAGTCACGCATCTTCGGGTATACCACTTCGCGCCAGCGGCGGCCGCTGAAAATGCCGTAGTGGCCGGCACCTTCGACGATGAAGTGATCACGGCGCGCGGCCGGGATACCGGTGCACAGCGCCTGCGCCGCTTCGGTCTGGCCGAGGCCGGCGATATCGTCCAGCTCGCCTTCGATGCTCAGCAGTGCGGTGTCGCGGATGGCCGAAGGGTCGACATGTTCGCCGCGCACATACCACTCGCCACGCGGCAGCAGGAATTCCTGGAACACCACGCGGATCGTGTCCAGGTAGAACTGCGCCGGCATGTCCAGCACGGCGTTGTATTCGTCGTAGAAACGGCGATGCGCGTTGGCATCGTCCAGGTCGCCCTTGACCAGATCGGTGTAGAAATCCCAGTGCGACATCAGGTGGCGGCTGGGATTCATCGACATGAAGCCGGCGTGCTGCAGGAAGCCCGGATAGACGCGACGGCCCTGGCCCGGATACGGCGCCGGAATGGTGTGGATGACGTTGTTCTCGAACCACGACATCGGGTTGCGGGTGGCCAGGTTGTTGACTGCGGTCGGGCTGCAACGCGCATCGATCGGGCCGCCCATCATCACCAGCGAGCGCGGCGTGGCTTCGCCGCGGCTGGCCATCAGTGACACCGCCGCCAGCACCGGCACGGTTGGCTGGCAGACGCTGACCACGTGCACGTTCTCGGCGCCGAGGTGGCGGATGAACTCCTGCACGTATTCGATGTAGTCGTCCAGGCCGAACTCGCCCTGTTCCACCGGCACCATGCGTGCGTCCACCCAGTCGGTGACATAGACGCGGTGGTCGCGCAGCAGGGTGCGCACGGTATCGCGCAGCAAGGTGGCGTGGTGGCCGGACAGCGGCGCCACCACCAGCACGATGGGCTGCGCCAGCAGGGCCTCGACCTTGGAGGTCTCATTGCTGTGGCGCTTGAAGCGCAGCAGCTTGCAGAAGGGCTTTTCGACCTCGGTGAGCTGGGCGATGGGCACGATTTCGCCATCCAGCTCCAACTCGTGGATGCCCCATTCGGGCTTCTCATAATCCTTGCCGAGGCGATGGAACAGCTCGTTCATCGCCGCGAAGCGATCAGCGCCCGGCATCGACGACCACCAGTGGCCGGAATTATTGAAGAACGCCGCATTTGCCTGCGCCTGGTGAACCCAGGGCGCAAGCAGGTTGCGGGTCAATTCATGCAGTTGATAAAGCATGACGTCCCAATATGTACAGTCATATGATGCTGTGCAGCATAGCGCACTATGACATTTGCGGCGTTAAGCAGGTATCGGCCTTTAGTCGGCCCTTTCCAGCGCGGCGATGTCCTCGCTGAACGCGGGGGCCAGCCAGCAGTGCGAACCGATCGGACGGAAGCCCACCTCGCGCAGCTGGCGCCGGTACCAGCGGGCCGGGCGCTGCTGGAAGCCGTCGTGGTCGCCATGGAATTCGTCCTCGGCGGTGAACAGCTCCAGGAAGGCGACCCCGCCGCACAGCTCGGCCAGGCCCGGCAGGCCTTGGCGCAGCTCGCGGCTGGGCACGTAGTGCATGACGTCCGAGCAGACCAGCAGGTCCACCGGCGCGCAGGGCCGCAGCCACTGGAAATCGCCGAAGCTGGCCAGGTGCAGGTTGCGGGTGCGGCCGTAGCGGCGCACTGCATATTCGCTGCTGTCAAAGCCCATGTACTGCAGCTTGGGCCGCAGCTTGAGCAGCGGCGCACGCCAGGCGGCTTCACCGGCGCCGATATCGAGCACGCTGCGGATCGGTCGTTCAAGGTAGTACTCGGCGGCGGCAACGGCCAACTGCACCTTGCGCGCGAGCCGGGCCGGGCCGCCGATATCGTCGCGGCGGTACCAGCGTTGGAAGTAGTCGGCGTCGTACTGCTTGTCCTGCATGTGCGTGTCTTGTGCGGATGGGCGAAAATGGGGCACATCCTACGCCGCCGATGGAGCCAGCGCATGCAGTCGTACTTTTGGGTAAAGACCTTCCACCTTGTTTTCGTGGTGGCGTGGATGGCGTCGGTGTTCTATCTGCCGCGCATCCTGGTCAACATCGCCGAGGCGGCGGGCCAGCCGCCGGTGGTGGAACGGCTGCAATTGATGGGCAAGCGTCTGTACCGGTTTGGCCATGTGATGTTCGGCATCGCCTTCATCCTCGGCCTGGTGCTGTGGCTGGGTTACAAGGTGCTGCCGGACTTCCCGACCATGGTGGCGCCGGGCGCTGCCGGTTGGCTGCATGCCAAGCTGGGGCTGGTGTTGCTGCTGATGGTCTATTTCACCTTCACCGGGCGCTGGTTGAAGGGCACGCTCAAGGGCAAGGCACTGCCATCGTCTGGGACTTTGCGCTGGTTCAATGAGCTGCCGCTGGTGCTGTTCATTGCCATCGTGTATCTGGTGCTGGCCAAGCCGTTCTGATTTTTCGGAGTATCGCGAAGATCAACGGCACCCCTCCCAACCCTCCCCTTGGCTGCGCCAAAGGGAGGGCTTGAGCTCTCCGCCTCCTCCCTTGCGCGTAGCGCAGGGCCCACGCTCTGCTCCCACCCTTCCGGCGCACCCTCGGGGAGGGCTGGGGAGGGGTTGAGCTTGTGACCCTTACTGCCCCCGCAAAGCCTCCGCAAACTGCGGATAGGCAAACACATCGTTGTGATCGGCATCAGCGATGGTCACTGCCTGCGCCACACCGGGCCGGAATTCGCGCAACAACCGCAACGAACTCGCATTCGGAATCACCTCATCCCTGCCGGCGATGATCAGCGTGGTGGGCGCAGTGATCCGCGCGGCGTGGCGCCATGAATCGTAGTGATCGCGTAGCAGCAGGCGCACCGGGAAGGCCGGGAACATGCGTGCAGCCAGGCTGCCAATGCTGTCGTAAGGCGTGATCAGAACCAGCCGCTGAACTGGCCGGGCAGCGGCGAGTTGCACGGCGACGCCTGAGCCGAGGCTGCGGCCAACCACGATGATGTCGTGGGGTTGGCTGGTGCTGGTGCCGTCATAGAGCGCCAATGCATCGCTGATAAGCGAGGCTTCGGTTGGTGAGCCGCTGCTGCCGCCATAGCCACGGTAGTGCATCGCGTGGATGGCGGCTTCGGGAAACGCCTGCTGCAGCATTGGCAGCGCCTGCGAGACGTCTTCGGCATTGCCGCCGAAATACAGTACGAGCTGCGTGCTGTGCTGCCTGTTGCTCGAGACGATGATGTCGGCATCGTCGCGTGGCATGGTCCAGTGCGGTACATCGGCACTGCGCGGGGCCGGGTGGTAGAGCATGCTGCGGGCATTGAAGGCGAGCAGGGCGCAGGCGATCAGGTACATGCTGGCGAGCACGCTGATGGCGATCAACAGGACTTTCAGGCTGGTGATCATGCTGCTTGGCCTCGCCGGGGATGGGGAGAAGGCAGATAACACAGTCCATTTGCGCATCGCGTCGCCACAATCCGATATCCGTGCGCAGGCGCGGGATGCGTTTGTGGGAGCGGCGTAAGCCGCGAAGCCAGTACATCATCAGATGGCAGAGGTGCCAAGGGCTTTGGCAGGGTCAGCTTCGCGGCTGACGCCGCTCCCACAAAAAAACAAGCGGGCTCAGCCTGCCGGCGTCAGCTGCCGCAGTTCCTTGCGTGCGGCATCGATCCACGCGCGCTGCGCCTGCTGGTAATAGCGCGGTGAGGTTTCGGCGCGGTCGAGGATGTTCTGCAGTTGCCTGGCCGCCTCGTCGTCGCGTCCGGCGCGCTTGAGCAGCAGCGCATAGCGCAGCCGCGCTTCCTCGCCCGGGTAGCCGCCGATCATCGCCTCGTACTCGTGCAGGGCGGCAGGGATGTCCGCGCTGTCTTCCACCGTGCGGGCATACAGCAGGTGGCCGTCATGCGATCGGAAACCGGGGTTGGCAGCGATCAGTGCTTCCAGCGTCTTGCGCGCCTGTGCCGGCTGCTGCAGGCCGTACTGCGCCTTGGCCAGGCCGAGCATGAGATCGGGATCCTCGCGGTGAATTCCGCGCAGCGCACCTTCATACAACGCCGCTGCCTCGGCGTACTCGCCGCGTTCCAAGTGCTCCTCGGCCAGGCGTCGGCGGTTGTCGGCGGTGTCCGATACCCGCAGGCGTTGGTCTGCCTGGCGCTTGCCACGCTGCGGGTCGATCTGGTCGCGCACCTGGCGCAGGCCGCGTCGCGCCGTCGGGTTGTTGCGCAGGTCCGGCAGCACTTCGGCGATGACGTAGATCAGCACTGCCAGGTAGGAGAACACCAGCAGGATGAAGATCCAATACAGCGGCCGCCCGGTGCGCACGACGTGTACGCAGCAGGCGATCTGCAGCAGCAGCGAAAGCAGAATGATCGGACTCATCCCTGTGTCCTCGGTCTGGAAGCGGCTCAGGCCGCTTCGTAGGCACCATAGCTGCGCAGGCGCTTGTAGCGCTGCTCCAGCAGTTCTTCCACGCCCAGCTTGTCCAGCTTGTCCAGCTCGTTGAGCAGCACGGCCTTCAGGCGCTTGCCCATCTGGGTCGGGTTGCGGTGTGCGCCGCCGATCGGCTCGCGGATCACCTTGTCGATCAGGCCCAGGCTCTTCAGTCGCGGCGCGGTCATGCCCAGCTGCTCGGCGGCGTCCTTGGCCTTGCCGGCGTCCTTCCACAGGATGGAGGCGCAGCCTTCCGGGCTGATCGTCGAGTAGACGCTGTATTCCAGCATCAGGGTGCGGTCGCCCACGCCCAGCGCCAGGGCACCGCCGGAGCCGCCTTCACCGATCACCGTGCAGATCACCGGCACCTTCAGCTCGGCCATTTCCATCAGGTTGCGGGCGATGGCCTCGGACTGGCCACGTTCTTCGGCGTCGATGCCCGGCCAGGCACCGGCGGTGTCGATCAGGGTCAGCACCGGCAAGCCGAAGCGCTCGGCCATCTTCATCAGGCGCAGTGCCTTGCGGTAGCCCTCGGGCTTGGGCATGCCGAAGTTGCGCTTGACCTTTTCCTTGGTATCGCGGCCCTTCTGGTGGCCGATCAGCATCACCGGACGGCCGCCGATGCGGGCCAGGCCGCCAACAATGGCCTTGTCATCGGCAAAGGCGCGGTCGCCGGCCAGTTCCTGGAACTCGTCGCAGAAGATGCGGATGTAGTCCAAGGGGTAGGGGCGCGACGGGTGGCGGGCCACCTGCAGCACCTGCCAGGAGGACAGGTTGCGGAAGATCTGGGCAGTACGCAGGCGCAGCTTGTCTTCCAGCGCCTTGACCTCAGCATCGACATTGACCGCCGGCCCGGCGCTGGCACTGCGCAGGTCCTTGATCTTGGATTCCAGATCGGCGATGGGTTGCTCGAAATCGAGGTAGTTCGGATTCATCGGAAACCGTCAGCAATGAAAGGGGGGAAGTGTAGCCGAACGCGCCGTATCAACCCGTACGCGTCCGTCCGGACAATCAATTGGCCCAGGGCGGGCTGTACTTGACCTTGACCCGGCGCACGGCCGGGTCCTCGCGCAGGGCATCGAGCAGCTTGGGCGTGACCCGCACCGCGCCGCTGCTGCCGAGGTCGAGCATGCCGGCAATGCTGCCGCTGGGCTTGCCGTTGAGCAGCAGGTCCAGCCGCAGCGGGGTACGGCCCGGGCGGTGCGCGGCCAGCAGGGCATCGATGCGCTGCCAGATCGGGCCGCCGCGGCCGTCCACCCGCATCGACACGCGCAGGGCGTGGTCGGCGCACAGTTGCTCGTAGTCCCAGCATTGGCGGATGCGCAGGGCGTAGCCGCCGTTGAATTCGTCCTCGCGCAGGCCGCCCTTCACGACCAGGATGCGGTCCTTGGTCATCAGGTGGCCGAATTCGGCCAGGCCGTCGGAGAAGGCGCTGCATTCGACGCGGCCTTTGCCGTCTTCCAGGGTCACGAAGACCTGGCTGTCACCCTTGCGGCGTACGCCAATGACCATGCCGGCCAGGATCACCGGGGATTCCTGGCGCCAGGCGCGCTTTTCGCCATCCTTGGAGGGGAAGGCCGGTGCGATCAGTTTGTCCAGGCCGCCCAGGTCGGTGCCGACCAGTTCCTTGACGTCGTCGGCATAGGGATCGAACGGGTGGCCGCTGAGGAAGAAGCCCAGCGTTTCGCGCTCGCCGTTGAGCAGCTGCGCCAGCGGCCATTCCTTGCTCTCGGGCAGATCCAGCTGGCTGGCCGTGCTGACCGGGTCGGGGGCACCGAACAGCGAGTTCTGCCCGGAGGCCTTCTCGCGCGCCATCTGTTCGGTGGCCTTGATCACTTCCGGCAGCTGCAGCGCCAGCGTTGCGCGATTCTTGCCGATGCCGTCGAAGGCGCCGCAGTTGATCATCGCTTCCAGCGTGCGGCGGTTGAGCTTGCCCGATTCCACGCGGACGCAGAAGTCCAGCAGCGAGGCGTATTCGCCGCCGCGTTCGCGCTGTTCCACCACCGCTTCACAGGCGCCCTGGCCGACGCCCTTGATCGCCCCCAGGCCGTAACGGATGGTGTCGGCGTTGGCGGCCTCGAACATGTAAGCCGAATCGTTGACACGCGGTGGCAGCACTTTGAGGTTGAGGTTCTTCACCTCGGCCAGGAAGCCCACCACCTTGTCGGTGTTGTCCATGTCCGAAGACAGCGTCGCGGCCATGAACTCGGCCGGGTAATGGCGCTTGAGCCAGGCGGTCTGGTAGCTGACCAAGGCGTAGGCGGCGGCGTGCGACTTGTTGAAGCCGTAGCCCGCGAACTTCTCCATCAGGTCGAAGATCTCGTCGGCCTTGGGGCCATCGACGCCGCCCTTGGCCGCACCTTCGCGGAAGATCTCGCGGTGCTTGGCCATTTCCGCCGGCACCTTCTTGCCCATCGCACGACGCAGCAGGTCGGCGCCGCCCAGCGAGTAGCCGCCGACGATCTGCGCCATCTGCATCACCTGCTCCTGGTACACCATGATGCCGTAGGTGTCCTTCAGGATGGCCTCGGTGCGCGGATCGGGATAGATGATTTCTTCCTGGCCGTGCTTACGCGCGTTGAAGGAAGGAATCAGGTCCATCGGGCCGGGGCGGTACAGCGACACCAGCGCGATCAGGTCTTCGAAGCGGTCGGGCCGCGCGTCCTTCAGCAGGCGGCGCATGCCCGAGGATTCGAACTGGAACACCGCGCCGGTATTGCCGTTGGCGAAGATGTCCTTGTAGGTGGGGGCGTCGTCCAGCGGGATATGGGCGATGTCGATCGGCGGGATGCCGGCGCGCTCATGGCGCTTGTTGATCGCCTTCACCGCCCAGTCGATGATGGTCAGCGTGCGCAGGCCGAGGAAGTCGAACTTCACCAGGCCCACTTCTTCCACGTCGTTCTTGTCGAACTGGGTGACCGGGTTCTTGCCGATACCGCCTTCGTCATGTTCGGCGTACAGCGGGCAGAACTCGCTCAGCGGCTCGGGCCCGATCACCACGCCGCCGGCGTGCTTGCCGGCGTTGCGGGTGAGGTCTTCCAGCTGCAGCGCCAGGTCGATCAGGTCGCGGACGTCGTCCTCGGTTTCATAGCGCTGGATCAGCTCGGCCGAGGCCATTTCCGAGTCCACGCCTTCCTTGCCCTTGCCCAGTGCATCCTTCAGGTGGATGCCGAGGATGTTGGGGATCAGCTTGGAAACGCCGTCGACCAGGCCATAGGGGAAGCCCAGCACGCGGCCGGTATCGCGCACCACCGCCTTGGCCGCCATGGTGCCGTAGGTGATGATCTGGCTGACGCGCTCGCGGCCATACTTGCGCGCGACGTAGTCGATCACCTCATCGCGGCGGTCCATGCAGAAGTCGATGTCGAAGTCGGGCATCGACACGCGTTCGGGGTTGAGGAAGCGCTCGAACAGCAGGTTGTAGGGCAGCGGATCCAGATCGGTGATCTTCAGCGCCCAGGCCACCAGCGAGCCGGCACCGGAACCACGGCCGGGCCCGATCGGGATGCCCTGGTTCTTGCCCCACTGGATGAAGTCGGCCACGATCAGGAAGTAGCCGGGGAAGCCCATCTTGATGATGGTGTTGAGCTCGAACTCCAGCCGCGCGTCGTAGTCCTCGCGGCTCATGCCGGCGGCCAGCGGATGCACCTGCAGGCGTTCTTCCAGGCCTTCGCGCGACTGCTTCTGGATCCAGGTGTCCAGCGTCTCGTCGTCCGGCACCGGGTAGTTGGGCAGGAAGTAAGTGCCCAGCCGCATCTCGACGTTGCAGCGCTCGGCCAGCGCCAAGGTGTTGTCGATGGCATCGGGGATGTCGGCGAACAGCTCCGCCATCTGCTCCGGTGTCTTCAGGTACTGCTCGCGGCTGTACTCGCGCGGGCGCTTGGGGTCGTCCAGCACGCGGCCGGTGGAAATGCACACGCGCGCCTCGTGCGCGTCGAAGTCATCCGGCGACAGGAAGCGCACATCGTTGGTCGCCACCACCGGCAGGCCGCGCTGGCCGGCGGCCATCAGCGCGAACTGGTTGAAGCTTTCCTCGCCGTCGCGGCCGGTGCGGGTCAGTTCCAGGTGCAGGCCGTCGCCGAACACGCGCTGCCAGTCGGCGAGCTGCTGCTCGGCCAGGTCGTGGCGGCCTTCGCTGGCCAGGCGGCCGGCCAGGCTGTGGCGGCCGGCCAGCGCGAACAGGTTCTGGCAGCCGTCCTTGAGCCACTGCGGGTGCACGGCCACGCCGCCTTCATTGCGGTGGCCTTCCATCCATGCCCGCGTCAGCAGCCGCGACAGGCTCAGGTAGCCCTCGCGATCGCGGCACAGCAGGGTCATGCGCCAGGGGTCCTGGCCGTCCTCGGTGATCAGCAGGTCGGCACCGGCGATTGGCTTGATGCCCACGCCTTCGGCGGCCTTGTAGAACTTCACCAGCGCGAACATGTTGTTCAGGTCGGTGACTGCCAAGGCCGGTGCTTTCATTTCGACCGAACGACTCAGCAGGTTGGGCTGCTTGGCCTTCTTGGGATCGGCCTGGTCGGGCTTGGCGGGGACGCGGATGGTGGAGTCCACCATCGAGAATTCGGTGTGGACGTGCAGATGGACGAAGCGGGAAGAAGTAGACATGCGGGGCCAGAAGTATGCCGGTGCAGGGTAGCGACGGGGGCGGGGTGGGGCAAGGCTTGACATGCCCGGCACGCCCGCCGGCCCGGGCCGGAGGCCCGCATGTGCACACTATCAGGGCAGGCGTCGGCCTGACGGCAATGGGGTGGTCCCGGCCTTCTGTGCAGGGGCCCCAGCCCGACCTGGGCGGTGCTGGCTGGGGCCCTGCCGTTGTCGCAGTCAGTGGACGCGGAAGTAACTGAGCGGTTCCGGCGCATAGCTGCCTTCACGCACCCGTCGCTGGTGCTCATGCAGGCGGGCTTCGATCTCACGCAGTTCCAGCCAACTGCGGCGGTTGAAGGCGATGTCATGGTAGCCACGGCCCTGACGTTCGGCCTCCTGCTGCCGCAGGCGCTGGTAGTCGAGGAAGTTGGTGACTTCGCCGGCAAGTTTCGGCCAGACGGTGTCGATGACGATGGCCTGATCCAGCTGGCCGACGCCGGGAACCGTGTCGGGGATCAACTGGTGGCTGGCGTGCAGGTAGGCAATGACCATATGCAGCTCGCAGCTCACCTCGGCGGCGGGCTCCCAGTCGGTCTCCTGCAGCAGCTGTTCCAGCAGATGGGCGTGGCGCATCCGCTGCGCGATGCAGGGCGAGGCGCTTTCGTCCCCGGCTGTGTTGTTCAGGTTGCGGGCAGCGGTGGCCAACTGGTCGGTCTGCAGTGGCGGTTGGGTGCGGCCAAGGCGGGCCAGCAGGCTGTTGAAATGCTCCATTTCACGCGGGACCAACAGATAGTCGTTCACATGACTGCGGCGTTGCGGGGCACCGCTCGGGTACTGGTCCAGAACCTGCGGCAGCGGAAGGCGGGGGTCGATGGTGTACATGGTGTTGCTCCTGCGGGTGGGGGGCGTCCGGGGGGAGAACGCAGCGCCAGCATCCGCTTGGGCGTAGCATTGGTCATGATGGCAGGCGGAGCCTTCAGACAGTCATTGCGCTGGTTTCTGAGGAATTCATGAGGGCTTGCCGATGGGTGCGGTCGAAGACCCGGGTGACACAGGTCAAGCGGTCGAACGCTACCGTTTCGACGGCATCGTGGTGGATGCGCTGGCGCATACACTCAGCCGTGACGGCCAGTATCAATCGCTGGAGCCAAAAGCCTTCGCCGTGCTGTTGCTGCTGCTGCGGCACGCCGACGAACTGTTGGTGCGCGACCAGCTGCTGGATGCTGTCTGGGGCCATCGCCATGTGACACCAGGTGTACTGACCCGTGCCATCGCCCAGTTACGTTCCGCGCTGGACGACCATTCGCATGAGCCGCGCTACATACAGACCCAGCATGGTTTGGGCTACCGCTTCATCGGCAGGTTGTTGCCGCCGGAGGCCACGGCTTCCTCCGCTTCGGTTGTTGAACCGATCTCCACTTCTACGACGGTCGAGCTGCCTGATGCAGTTGCTGAACGCGCTGAACACGTGGTTGCGGATAGTGACCTGCATGCCGAGCCGGCATCACCGCCAGCACGCCGATTGTCGCGCTGGTGGCGGGAGGCGCCGAAGTTGCCACTACCGGCGTGGATGCGTTCACGCGCGTTCCTGGTCGGCTGCGCGTTGTTGCTGCTGCTGTTGGGGGCGGGCTACTGGTGGTGGGGTCGCACGCCGGTTGTGGCCGGCGCTTCGATTGCGGTGATGCCATTCAGCAGCCTCAGCGACGACGCCGCCGACCGCTATTTTGCCGATGGTCTGGCGGTGGAGATGCATGATGCCCTTACCAATGTGCCGGGCCTGAAGGTGGCCGCACGACAACTCGCAGCGCCTGCCGAAGGCGATACCGATGATGACGATGTGCGTCGGATCGGACGCCGTCTGGGCGTGGCCACACTGCTCGATGCCAGCGTGCGTCGCGAGGGTGGGCGGGTACGCATCAGTGCGCGGCTGTCAGATACCAATACAGGCTTCACCTTGTGGGCGGAAACCTATGACCGGGAGATCAACGACGTGTTCGCGCTGCAGGGCGAGATAGCGAACAAGGTCGTGCACGCCCTGCTCGGCCATCTGCCCGGAAAGACTGCCGGAATTGCGCAGCGCTTGAATCCCACCAATGACGTCAACGCCTATGACGCCTATCTGCGTGGTCTGGCGCTGCTGCAAAGACCCGTCGGCGAGGCGGGCAACGAGCGGGCGATGGCGGCGTTCGCACAGGCGCTGGCGCTGGACCCGCATTTCGCCCGGGCCCAGGCGGGCCTTTGCCGTGCACAGATTGCGCGGTTGGAAGGGGTCAGTGACGCAGGTGCGTTCGAGCGCGCGCGGCAGGCCTGTGCGCGCGCGCAGGCGATGGATCCGGGATTGCGCGAGGTGAGTCTGGCGATGGCGGAAATCGCCCGTGTCAGCGGCCAGAACGAACAGGCGCTGAAGCTTTACCAGCAGGTCATCGATGACCCTGCACTGCGTGCCGACGGTCTGGTCGGGCAGGCACGCACTTACGCCGCGCTTGGCAAGGAAGAGCAGGCGCTGCAGTCGTTCCAGCAGGCCATCGCGGCGCGGCCCAGCGATGCGCAGATCTATCGCCTGCTGGGCTACCACCATTGGTTGCGCGGCGACGTTCCCAAGGCCATCGATGCGTTTGTCACTGCCACCGTGCTGCAGCCGGAAGACAGTCGCTTGTGGGGCAGCCTGGGCGGTTTGTATCTTGCGCAGGGCGATACCGTGCAGGCCGGGCATGCATTCAACATGTCCTTGTCGATCGAGCCCAATGCCGGTGCCTTGACCAACCTGGGCACGATGAAATTCGATCGCGGCGAATACGCGCTCGCTGCGGAGTTGTTCCAGCAGGCGACGGTGCTGGAGCCGGAGGACTATCTGCACTGGGGCAATCTTGCCGATGCGCTGGCCGCTGCCCCCGCAACCGCAGCGCAGGCACAGGCGCCGTATCTGCGTGCGGCGCATCTGGCACAGCAATATGTCGACGTGCGCCGCGATGATGCTTATGCCTTGGCCTTGCTGTCCTGGTATCGCGCCAACCTGGGCGAGCGAGCTCGCGCGCTGCAGGATCTGCAGGCGGCGCGTGCGCTGGGTACGCAGGCGGCCGAAGTCGCGTTGTGGTGTGCGCAGACCTTGACCCTGCTCGGCGACAAGACGGGCGCACACAGCTGCGTAGAAAGCGCGTTGAAGCAGGGCATTCCGCAACAGCGCATCGACGCCTTGCTGTCGCTGCAGCGTTACGCGCTGGTCGGCAGTGGCGTGCGGAAGGAATAGAAACGGTTTTTCCTGTCCGGGGCGGCGGACCTCATCGAGGAGTGGTCGTCATGAACTACAACATGTGGGTTTATCTTGCTGTCTCAGCGGGAATCATTGTCGGTGCAGTGGCCTGCGCCACGGTTCCGCCAGCGCCGGGCGAAGCGGTGCAATGCACGGAGAATCTGCCGGCCCGGATCGTCAAGCTGGTCTACGTCGACGTGGCCGCAGGGCCGAGCGGCCCCGTCATCACGCCGGAGGTGTGTGCGGTGCGCAGTGGCACGCAGGTGTTGTGGCGCACGGCGGAAGATGTGCTGGATCCTTTCGCGCTGGCGTTCGCCGAGTCGCCGGGGGCCGCCGCGTCATACCGCAGCGCTGCGAATACAGGACAGAAGGACTTCGATTCCCAACGCATGGGTCGACGTCAGGAGGTGTTGATCGTCGCCAAGGCAGTAGTCAGCGAGAACAACATCAACTATGACGTACGCATCGGCTCAAGCCATCTTGATCCCGGAATAAAGATCATGCCGCGTTGATGGGGCCGCGTGTGGCTCAGGGCGCTTGCAGGCAGGCTCGGACCGGGGCGAAGCTGCGCCGGTGCTGCGGGCAGGGACCATGTGCGCGCAGCGCAGCCATATGGAAGGGTGTGCCATAGCCCTTGTGCTGGTCGAAGCCGTATTCGGGATGCTGCTGGTGCAGCTCCAGCATGAAGCGGTCGCGGCTGACCTTGGCCAGGATCGAGGCAGCCATGATGCTGCGGTCGATGGCGTCGCCACCTACCAGCGCTTCGGCCGGGCAGGGTAGGCCCTTGGGAATCTTGTTGCCATCGATGCGGGCGAACTGGGCCACATGCCCCACGCCTTCTACCGCCAGGCGCATGCCCTGCATGGTGGCCTGGAAGATGTTGAGGCTGTCGATCTCGGCCACGTTGACCATCACGATCTTGTAGGCCAGGGCGCGCTCGATGATGCGGTCGTAAAGCTGATCGCGGCGTAGTGCGGTCAATGCCTTGGAGTCATCCAGGCCGTTGATGCGCGGGCGTTCGGGATCGAAGACAACGGCCGCTACCGCGACCGGGCCGGCCAGTGGGCCGCGTCCGGCCTCGTCGACGCCGGCGACCAGGCGCGGGGCCTGCCGTGCAAGCAAGGCGGCATCGTCAAACAAGGACAGCGAGACATCCGCTGCCTTGGGAGTTCGCTTTGTGGTCACGGCTGGCCTTGCTTGCGTGGCGCCTGCAGCAGCCCGGCGACAGCGTCGGCGGCGCGTGCCGAGGCATCCTGGCGCAGTTGCTGGTGCAGCTGCTGGTAGTCGTCCTGCAGGCCGCTGACGCAGTCGGGATGTTCAAACCAGTTGCGTACTGCGGCGGCCAGATTATCGGGCGTGCATTCGTGCTGGATCAGCTCCGGCGCCAGGTCCTTGCCGGCCAGTACATTGGGCAGGGCAAAACGATTGACCTTGATCAGGCCCAGCGCCTTGACGATGCGATAGGTGAGTTCGGCCACGCGGTAGCCAACCACCATCGGGCGTTTGACCAGCATGGTTTCCAGCGTGGCGGTGCCGGAGGCCAACATCACCACGTCGGCGGCGACCATTGCCTGGCGTGCCTTGCCATCGAGCAGGTGCAGGCGCGCGCTGGGTAGCGCTGCGCTGCGGATCTGCTCGGTGATCATCGCCTTGCACTTGGCATTGGCCGCGGGCACGACGATATGCAAGCCTCGGTCTTGCTCGCACAGTTGCCAGGTGGCGGCGAAGAACGGCGGGCCGAGCCGGCTCACTTCGCCCAGGCGGCTGCCAGGCAGTACTGCGAGCAACTTTGCCTGCTCTGGAATGCCCAGCGCTTGCCGTGCGGCAGCGCGGTCAGTGTGTAGCGGGATTTCATCAGCCATCGGATGGCCGACAAAGCGCGCGTCAATGCCGTGGCGGGCGTAGATCGGCGGTTCCATCGGGAACAGGCACAGCACCAGGTCGGCGCTGGCACCGATTTTCTCGGCACGCTTTTCGCGCCAGGCCCAGACCGAGGGGCTGACGTAATGCACGGTACGCAGGCCGCGCTGCTTGAGCCATTTTTCAACGCCCAGATTGAAATCAGGTGCGTCGATGCCGATGAATACATCCGGTTGCCAGTCGAGCACGCGCTGGCGGAATTCCTTGCGCAGCTTCAGCAGGCGCGGCAGATGGCGCAGGATTTCAGCCAGCCCCATCAGTGCCAGCTCGCTGGCATCAAACCAGGTTTCGCAGCCGGCGTTGCGCATCGCATCGCCACCGATGCCGGCAAATTCGGCATCGGGGTAATGCGCGCGCAGGGCATTGATCAGGCCGGCGCCGAGCAGATCGCCCGACGCCTCGCCGGCAACCAGCGCGATGCGCGGCTTGCGGCCTAGCGCCAATCCGGAATCCTGGGTTACAGCGCTCATCGCTGCAGCGGACGCTCGCCGTGCTCGATGAAGTCCAGCATCTGCTTGACGTCATCGCTGCTCTGCGCTTGCTCGGCCAGCGCCAGCTTGGCTTCGGCCAACGGCACACCGGCCACGTAGATGGTGCGGTAGGCACGCTTGATCGCACTGATGCGCTCGGCGTCGAAGCCGCGACGCTTCAGGCCTTCGCTGTTGATGCCGCGCGGGCGGCCGTGGCCATCGATGCCGACCATGGTGAACGGCGGGATGTCGCCGGTGACCAGTGCGCCCATGCCAAGGAAGGCATGGTCACCGATGCGGCAGAACTGGTGCGCCCCCGCGAAGCCGCTGATGATCACCCAGTTGCCGACCGAGACATGCCCGGCCAGCGTGGTGTTGTTGGAGAACACGCAATGGTCGGCCACGTGGCAGTCGTGGGCGACATGTACATAGGCCAGCATCCAGTTGTCGTTGCCGATGGTGGTCACGCCGCCGCCGCCGGCGGTGCCGCGGCTGAGGGTGACGAACTCACGGAAGACATTGCGGTCGCCGATCACCAGTTCGGTGCGTTCACCGCCGAACTTCTTGTCCTGCGGTTCGCCACCGACCGCGACGTGGCCGATGAAGCGATTGTCGCGGCCGATCCGGGTCGGCCCATGGATGCTGCAATGCGGACCCACCTCGGTACCGTCACCGATCTCGACGTCGGCACCGATCAGGGTGAACGCACCCACGCGTACGCCCTGGCCCAGCTTTGCCGAAGGATCAATGACCGCGGTCGGGTGAATCAGAGGGGCGCTATCGCTCATCGGCTTGCTCCAGGCAGGTTATTCGCGGGTGCCGGCGCACAGCACTTCGGCGTGTGCGACCACTTCACCATCCACCTTGGCTTCGCCGTAGTAG
The DNA here is from genome assembly GCF_056759975.1 of Stenotrophomonas sp. STEN031. NCBI lineage: Bacteria > Pseudomonadati > Pseudomonadota > Gammaproteobacteria > Lysobacterales > Lysobacteraceae > Stenotrophomonas > Stenotrophomonas sp. STEN031. The sequence continues at coordinate 45,550 of NZ_JBRREA010000026.1, read as the reverse complement.
ACCGCCATGTTGCGGATCATGCGCTTGACCTGCACATGCAGTTCCAGCACGTCACCGGGCACCACCTGCTTCATGAAACGCACGTTGTCGACCTTGACCAGATAGAACAGCTTGGACTGCGCGTCGCGGCCAAGGCTGAGCTGGGTCAGCACGCCACCGGCCTGGGCCAGCGCCTCGATGATCAGCACACCCGGCATGATCGGCTGGCCCGGGAAGTGCCCCTGGAAATAGGGCTCGTTGATGGTGACGTTCTTGTGCGCAATGATGCGCTTGGCGTCCACATCCAGATCGACAACCTTGTCGACCAGCAGGAACGGGTAGCGGTGCGGAATCAACGTCTGGATGGTGGTGACGTCGATGGGCATCTGCAGTGGTGCGTTCATTCCTTCTCCTTGCTCACAGCCAGGATGCGACGTGCCAGCGCATCGAGCTGCTTGAAGCGCGCGGCGTTTTTGCGCCACGTGCGGTTATCGGTCAATGGGGTACCCGACGAGTATTCGCCCGGTTCGGTAATCGAGTTGCGCACCACCGAGCGGCCGGTGATGACGACGTGGTCGCAGATCTCCAGGTGGCCAACCACGCCGACCGAGCCGCCGAGCAGGCAATAGCGGCCGATCTTGGCGCTGCCGGCGATGCCGGTGGAGCCGGCGATGGCGCTGTGCGCACCGATCTGTACGTTGTGGGCGATCTGCACCAGGTTGTCCACGCGCACGTCTTCGTCCAGCGTGGTGTCTTCCAGCGCGCCGCGATCAATGCAGGTGTTGGCGCCGATTTCGCAATCGTCTCCGATGCGCACGCCGCCCAGCTGCGGCACCTTGATCCAGTGGCCGTTGTCCATGGCCAGGCCGAAGCCTTCGGCACCGAGCACGGCGCCCGGATGGATGCGCACGCGCTTGCCCAGCTTGACCCGGGCGACCAGGGTGACGCGGGCCAGCAGTTCGCTGCCGGCTTCGACCACGCAGTCGTCACCAACGATGCTGCCAGCGCCGATGATGCAGCTCTCGCCAATCACGCTGCGTGCGCCGATGCAGACGTGCGGGCCGACATGGGCGCTGGCGGCCACCGTCGCGCTGGGGTCGATGACCGCGCTGGGGTGGATGCCGGGGGCGCGCACAGGAACGGTCTCGAACAACGCGCCGATCTTGGCGAAGCTGGTGTACGGGTCCTTGGCGACCAGGGCGGTGCCTGGCGCGGCCTCGGCGTCGTCGGCGCGCAGCAGCACGATCGACGCCTTGCTGTCGGCCAGCTGTGCCCGGTAACGCGGATTGGCCAGGAAGGTCAGCTGCCCGGGGCCGGCATGGGCCAGCGTGGCAACGCCATGGATGGCGACCGACGGGTCACCGTGTACCTGCAGGCCGAAACGGTCGGCAAGTTCCTGAGCGGTATAGGTAGGAGTATTCACGCAGCAAGTTTACCGTGTGCGCCGATGGCGGTCATGCGAACGGACGTTATCACCCTTGCAGGGCAAGGGCAGCGGGGTGGGCGGGTTGGCCGGAAGTGGGGGCCAATGGGGCAGTATGGCTTTGATGGAATGTCCCGCTGCGCCGAGCGCAGCCACATGTCCCATAAAAGCAAACCCCGGGGCGGTGTTGCTTCCCGGGGCAGATTGAGGCGGTAGTTCTGGTGGAAAGCCCCCTTTGGTAAAGGGGGCGCGCCGACAGGCGCGGGGAATCGGTAGACCGAAGCGCGCCCGAAGGTTATGCCTGCGGCATAACCTTCGGTCCCCGGGGCTTCACCCCGGGGCAGCGGGTCAGTTCGTCAGAACTGACCACCAAAGGTGAACTGCAGACGCTCGATCTCGTCACCATCTTCCTTCTTCAACGGGAAGGCATAGCTGATCGAGATCGGGCCGACCGGGGCGCGCCACAACAGGGCCACGCCAGCCGAAGCGCGCAGCTCGTTGGCCTTGAAGTTGCTGGTGCCGTTGTAGACGTTGCCGAAGTCGAAGAACGCCGAGACGCGCGCCGACGGGCTGTCGAACAGCTTCGGGAAGTAGGCTTCGATGGAGCCAACCGTCTTCACCGAACCACCCAGCGGCTGGCCGTTGTAATAGCCACCGATGATTTCCGAACGCGGACCCAGGGTGTTGTCCTCGAAGCCACGTACCGAGTTGGTGCCGCCGGCGTAGAAGTTCTCGAAGAACGGCAGGCCGCTCGCCTTGACCTGACGGTGGTTGGCGGTCGGGTTGCTGCCGCAGTCCACCACCTGGGTGGTAGCGGGGGTGCCGGGGGTGCCGGGTACTGCAGGCGTGGTGCCGGTTGCCGGCGTGCCGGGGGTGCCCGGAGTGCCGGGGATATCGTTCCAGCAGATATCGCGGACCTTGTCCTTGCCGTAGGAGTCGCCGTAGCCCAGTTCCAGGCGGGTATTGATAACCAGTGACGGAATGATCGGCCAGTACTTGGAGAACTGGTAGCTGAGCTTGTAATACTCGACCGTTGAACCCGGCAACGTGGTCTCCAGGCCCAGGCGCTGGTAGGTACCGCGGGTCGGCATGAAGTAGTCGTTGCGGGTGTCGCGGGCCCAGCCCAGCTCCGAGCGCCAGGAATGGAAGGTGCGCGTGCCGACCGCATCGATGTAATCGATGATCGCCTTCGGGGTGTAACCCTGATAGGTGGTGATCTGGTTGCTGTCGATGCCGAACATCAGCGAGAACGCATCGTTCTCGGTGATCGGAATGCCGAACACCACCTGCGCCGAGCCGTTGGTGCTGTTGTACTGGGCGGTGTTGAAGTCGGAGTAATCGAGCTCGCGCCAGGACAGGTTGTAGCCCAGCGAGACGCCGTCATCGGTGAAGTAGGGGTTGGTGTAGCTGAAGCCATAGCGCTGCAGGTAGCTGCTGCGCGAGGCTTCCACCGACACGCGGTTACCGCCGCCGAGGAAGTTGTTCTGCGACAGCTGGACCGAGGTGGTCATGCCGTAGGACTGCGAATAGCCCAGGCCGAACACGAAGCTGCCCGAAGTGGTTTCCTTGACGTTGTAGACCACGTCGACCTGGTCGTTGCTGCCGGTGACCGGCTGGGTCTCGACGTCGACCGACTCGAAATAGCCCAGGCGCTGCAGGCGGATCTTGGAACGGTCGATCGCAGCCTGCGAATACCAGCTGTTCTCGAACTGGCGCATTTCACGGCGCAAGACCTCGTCGCTGGTACGCGAGTTGCCCTTGAAGACGATGCGGCGCACGGCCACGCGCGGGCCCGGCACGACCTGCATGTTCACCGCCACGGTACGGTCGGCGCGGTTGCTGGTCGGGATCGGGTTGACCTTGGCGAAGGCATAGCCAACGTTGGACAGGCTGTTGGTGATGCCGTCGGCACTGAACTCCAGCAGGGCGCGCGAGAACGTATCGCCCGACTTCTGGATGACCATCTTCTCCACGTCTTCCTGCGGCAGGATGGTGTCGCCGGTGACCTTGATCTCGGAAATCTTGTACTGCTCACCCTCGGTCACGCCGGCGGTGATGAACATGTCACGCTTGTCCGGGCTGATCGAGACCTGGGTCGAGTCGATGCTGAAATCGACGTAGCCACGGTCCAGGTACCAGGAGTTGAGCTTTTCCAGGTCGCCGGACAGCTTTTCCTTGGAGTACTGGTCATCGCGGCGGTACCAGGAAGCCCAGTTGTGCTCCTTGGACTCCCAGATATCCAGGATGTCTTCGGCCGGGAACTTCTCGGTGCCGATCAGGTTGACGTGGCGGATCTTGGCCGCCTTGCCTTCCTTGACGGCGATGGCAACGTCGACGCGGTTGCGGTCCAGCGGGCTCACCGTCGGGGTGATTTCCACGTTGTACTTGCCGCGGTCGTTGTACTGGCGGCGTAGCTCCTGGGTCACGCGGTCCAGGCTCAGGCGGTCAAAGGTGCCGCCTTCGCTCAGGCCGATGTCGCTCAGGCCCTTGAGCAGCTGCTCGCTCTTGATGTCCTTGTTGCCGGTGACGGTCAACTTGTTGATCGCCGGGCGCTCCTTGACGGTGACGACCAGGATGTCGCCCTGGCGGTCCAGCTGCACGTCTTCGAAGAAGCCGGTCTTGTACAGGGCGCGGATGGTGTCGCCGACCTTGGCGTCGTCGACCGTGTCGCCGCGTTCCACCGGCAGGTAGGTGAACACGGTGCCGGAGGAAATGCGCTGCAGGCCGTCCACGCGGATATCGCTGGCGGTAAAGGGCTCGGCTGCCTGTGCAAGCGCAGGCAGGGCCAGACCGGCAGCAAGTGCGAGGGCCAGCAGGCGGCGATTGGGAAGTCGCGTCATATCACGTCCGGTTGGAGTCGATTTCGATAATGCGTGGGTGCCGGCGTAAGACGACGACAACGGGAAAAAGTTCATCGCGGAACCAGGCTCAGGATGTCGTTGTAGAACGCCAGTCCCATCAGCCCGGCCAACAGCGCCAGACCGATGTATTGGCCGGCAGCCATGGCACGCTCGCTAAGCGGGCTGCCCTTGACCAACTCGATAAGGTAATACAGCAGGTGCCCGCCGTCCAAGACGGGGATGGGCAGCAGGTTGATGATGCACAGGCTCAGGGACAGCAGGGCCAGGAAATACAGGAACCAATCCACCCCGCGTTCAGCCGAGGCATTGGCCACGCGGGCGATGGTGATCGGGCCGGAAACGTTCTTGAGCGAGGCGGTGCCGGTGAGCATGCGGCGCATCATGCCCAGCGAATCCGCCGCCAATTTGCCGGTTTCGCGCACGGCAGCGGGGAGGGCCGCCAACACGCCATACTGCTGGCGGGCGTCGTATGCAGGCGTCTGGTTGGTGGCGAAGCCCACGCCTATCATCCAGCGAGGCTTGCCATCTGGGCCTTGTCCGGCCTGCGGGGTGAGCTCCAACGCCAGGCGCTCGCCATTGCGCTCTACCTCGACCATGCCGGGGCCGCCACGCTGGCCAAGCTGTTGGATCAGCGGTGTGACCTGGTCGGCGCTGTCCACGCGCTGGCCGTCAACGGCCAGGATCAGGTCGCCTGGCTGCAGCAGGTCGGCGGCCGCCGAATCGGCCGAAACCGTGTCAACCCGCGCCGGTTGCAGCCAGAACTGCCAGATGAAACCGGCCTGCATCGGGACCTGGCGTTCGTCAAAACCGGCCGGCAGCTGCGACAGCGGCAGCACCCGTGTGCGCTCGTTTTCGAGGTTGTCGCGGACGCGGACATGCGCATCCTGGCGATCCATGGCGGCGGTGGTGATGGCCATGCTGGCCTCGGCCCAGGTGGCGACGCTGCGGTCTTCCACGGCCAGGATGCGGTCGCCGGCGACAAAGCCGGCCTGTGCGGCCATGCCGGTGGTGCGGCCGATGGTGGCCGAGTAATCCTGGCGGCCGATCACGAACATCGCCCATAGCAGGGCGATGCACAGGATCAGGTTGGCCGCCGGGCCGGCGGCGACAATGGCGATGCGCTGCCAGACGCTCTTGTTGTTGAAGGCGACGGCGCGTTCACCGGCCGGGACCTCGACCTCGCGCTCGTCGAGCATCTTGACGTAGCCACCCAACGGGATGGCAGCGATGGCGAACTCGGTACCGTTGCGGTTGCGGCGGCTCCACAGTGGCTTGCCGAAGCCCACCGAAAAGCGCAGCACCTTTACCCCGCAACGGCGGGCGACCCAGTAGTGGCCGAATTCATGGAACGTCACCAGCACACCGAGGCTGACGATCATCCACCATACGGACCCCAGGAAGTCAGCCATGGGTGCAGCTCGGTTGTAAGGTGGGATCAGACATTCGGCAGGCGGGCGATGGCGGTTTCGGTGATGTGACGGGCTTGGGCATCAGCCGCCAACAGGGCGTCCAGTGTATCGGCCGCCACGTAGGGCAGGGTAGACAGGGTGTGCTCCACCAGTACCGGGATCGACAGGAAGCCTATGCGCCCCTGAAGAAACGCTGAAACCGCCACTTCGTTGGCGGCGTTCAGGATCGCTGGGGCGCTGCCGCCGGCCTCCATCGCCTGCCAGGCCAGGCGCAGGCAGGGGAAGGCGTCGGTGTCCGGTGCCTCGAAATCCAACCGGCCCTGGGTCAGCAGGTCCAGTCCAGCAACACCGGACTCGATCCGCTGCGGCCAGCCGAGGCCGACCGCCAGGGTGGTGCGCATGTCGGGCAGACCAAGCTGGGCCAGGGTCGAGCCGTCGATGAACTCGACCAGCGAGTGCACCAGGCTCTGCGGATGGACCAGCACGTCGATACGCGAGCCCGGCACGTTGAACAGGTGGTGGGCCTCGATGACTTCCAGGCCTTTGTTCATCAACGTCGCCGAATCGACCGAGATCTTCGGGCCCATCGACCACTTCGGGTGTGCCACCGCCTGCGCCACCGTCACTGCTTCCAGTTCGGCGCGGCTGCGGCCACGGAACGGGCCGCCGGAAGCGGTCAGGATGATACGGCGTACCCCGGCCTCCAGCCGCGCATCACGTGAGCGCAGGCACTGGAAGATGGCGTTGTGTTCGCTGTCGATCGGAATGATCTCGGCGCCGGCGTTGGCCGCCTCGCGGGTCAGCAGCTCGCCGGCCAGGACCAGTGATTCCTTGTTGGCCAGCAGCAGGCGCTTGCCGGTGCGGGCAGCGGCAAGCGTCGAGGACAGGCCGGCGGCACCCACAATGGCTGCCACGACGGTGTCGCAGCAGTCGCTGGCGGCCAGTGTGTCGATGGCCGGATGACCGGCGTGCGGCTCGGTTGCCAGGCCGGCTTCTTTCAGGCCATCACGCAGACGAGCGAACAGGGCCGGGTCGGCGATCGCGGCATGATCCGGGCGGTGCTGAAGGCACAGTGCGATCAACGCATCCACATTGCTGCCGGCTGCCAGCACGCTGGCACGCATCTGCTGTGGATGACGGGCGATCACATCCAGCGCCGAGGTGCCGATGGAGCCGGTGGCGCCAAGAATGGCGACCTGACGTAGAGAGGAGGTGGACATGCTCAGAAGCCGAAGATTTCCTTGCCCAGCGCAAATACCGGCAGAGCGGCCAAAACGCCGTCGATGCGGTCCAGCACGCCGCCGTGACCGGGGATGATGTGCCCCGAGTCCTTGGCGCCGGCATGGCGTTTGAGCAGGCTTTCAAACAGATCGCCGAGCACCGAGGCCAGTACCGCGACCGTGGTGACCAGCATCAACCAGCCGAACTGCGAGATCTGTACGCCGGCGAACCAGCCGAACACGCCCGCGGTGACCAGGCCGGCGACCAGGCCGCCCAGCAGGCCCTCGATGGTCTTGTTGGGACTGATGCGCGGGGCCAGTTTGTGCTTGCCGAAGGTGCGGCCCGCGAAGTAGGCGCCAGAGTCGGCTGCCCACACCAGGGTCAGTGCGGTCAGCAGCCAGAGGTTGCCGTTTGGTGCGCTGGCATGGATCAGGACCAATGCGGCCCAGGCGGGAATGATCGCCAGGGTGCTGGCGGCCAGCTTCAGCATGCGCGCGCTGCTTTCCTCGTGTGCGCCGAAGTCGAAGAAGCGCAGCCACAGCAGGGCCAGCAGCCAGAAACCGACACCCACCAGCGTGGCCAGTTGGAACAGGACCATGCTGCCGGCCGATGCCCACACCAGCAGCACCATCAGCAGCAGGTTCAGTACCACCAGTACGGTGCGCGGAAGCCCGTCGACGCCGGTGAGCTTGAGCCATTCCCACAGGCCGATCAGGAAGACCAGTGCGGCCGCGGCGGCCAGCCATTGGGTTGGCAGGAACAGGATCGCGCAGATCGCCACGGGGGCCATGATCAGCGCTGCAATCACACGGGTTTTGGTCATGAATGTGCGCTCTTTGCCGTATTGGCGGCAATCTGGGCGCTGGTCAGACCAAAGCGGCGCTCGCGCCCTGCGTAGTCATCCAGTGCCCGTTGAAGGACGGCCGCATCGACATCCGGCCACAGCACGTCAGTGAACCACAACTCGCTATAAGCCAGCTGCCAGAGCAGGAAGTTGCTGATGCGGGTGTCGCCACCGGTCCGGATGAACAGGTCCGGTGGGGGCATGTCAGCCAGCGCGACGTGCTGGCCCAGGGCCTGTTCGTCGATCTGCTCGGGGCGCAGGGTACCGGCGGCGACCTGCTCGGCCAGGGTGCGGGCGGCCAATGCGATGTCCTGGCGCCCGCCGTAGCTGGCGGCGATGCTCAGGGTCATCGCGGTATTGCCCAGGGTGCGCTGTTCGGCCTTGTCCATGCGCTGGACGATGCTGGCGGCAAAGCGGCTGCGGTCGCCGATGAAGCGCACGCGCACGCCGCGACGGTGGAGTTCATCCACCTCACGGTCCAGTGCGCCGAGGAACAGCTTCATCAGTGAATCGACTTCTTCCTGCGGACGGCCCCAGTTCTCGCTGGAGAACGCGAACAGGGTCAGTGCGCCGACGCCCCGTTCGAGGCAGAAGTCGATGCTGCGATTGACCGCGCGCGCGCCAGCACGGTGGCCGATCATGCGTGGCCGCCGCCGTTGCTGCGCCCAACGCCCATTGCCATCCATGATGATGGCAATGTGACCCGGTACGGACGGGGCGGCTGTGTCGCTATGAGGGACGGAGGACACGCCTCAGACCGCCATCAGTTCCTGTTCTTTGAGCTTGACCACTTCGTCGACGTCCTTGATCGCCTTGTCGGTCAGCTTCTGGATGTCGTCCTGGCTGCGACGGTCATCATCCTCGGTGATCGCCTTGTCCTTGAGCAGCTTGGCGACTTCCTGGTTGGCATCACGACGGATGTTGCGGATGGCGATCTTGGTTTCCTCGCCTTCCTTGCTCACCGACTTGGCCAGCTCCTTGCGGCGCTCCTCGGTGAGCGGCGGCAGGTTCAGGCGGATCACGGTGCCCATGGTGGTGGGGGTGATGCCGATGTCGGAGGCGTAAATGGCCTTTTCCACTTCCTTGATCATGTTCTTGTCGAACAGGGTGATCACCAGCGAACGCCCTTCGGACACGCTGATGCTGGCCACCTGATTCAGGGGGGTGTCGGAGCCGTAGGCCTTGACCTTGATGCCGTCCAGCAGGGTCGGCGAGGCGCGACCGGTGCGGATGGTGGTGAGGGTATGGCGCAGAGCATCGATGCTCTTGGTCATGCGCGCCTGCGCATCTTGCTTGATATCGTTGATCATCGGCCGAATCCTGGATGTTTCTAGAACCGGCCGATTATAGGCGATTACCCCTGCCCACCGCGCCGGCAGCGTGGGTTAGTGCGCGTCGCGGCCGTGGACCAGGGTGCCAATGGGCTCGCCGTGCAGGATTTTCAGCAGTTCGCCGGGCTGGCTCATGTCGAAAACGCGCAGCGGCAGGTCGCTGTCACGGGCCAGTGCGAAGGCTGCGGTGTCCATGACTTCCAGGCCCTGGTTGATGACCTGGTCGTAGCTCAGGCTGTCATAGCGGACCGCGTCCGTATGTTTGTTCGGGTCCTTGTCATAGACGCCGTCGACCTTGGTGGCCTTGAGCAGCAGGTCGGCGCCGATCTCGATGGCGCGCAGTGCGGCACCCGAATCGGTTGTGAAGAAGGGGTTGCCGGTGCCGGCGGCGAAGATCACCAGGCGGCCCTTTTCCAGATGGCGGATGGCGCGGCGACGGATGTAGTCCTCGCACACGTCGTTGATCTTGATCGCGCTCATCACCCGGGCCTTGCCGCCGGCTTTTTCAAGCGCGTCCTGCATGGCGAGGGCGTTGATGACGGTGGCCAGCATGCCCATATGGTCGCCGGTGACACGGTCCATGCCGCCTGCGGCCAGGCCGGCGCCGCGGAAGATGTTGCCGCCGCCGACCACCAGCGCGATCTCGACGCCGGCATTCTGGGCCTCGATGACTTCATGGGCCAGGCGGTTGATTACCTTGGGGTCAATGCCGTAGTCCTCGTCTCCCATCAGCGCCTCCCCGGAAAGTTTCAACAGGATGCGGCGGTAGGCGAGCTTGGACATGGTGACCTCAGATGGCTGGAAAACGCGGGGGATTCTAACGGATGCCGCAGTTTCAGGTGACATCTATTGTTGCAGCGCAACGACAAAATGCCGGTCAATCGCAATCTGGTTCAGCAGGCGGTGGGGTGGGGATCCGGCGCGCGGGCGATGACCCGGTTGCGGCCCAGGTTCTTGGAGCGGTAGAGCACGTCGTCGGCCGCCTTGAGCAGGTCACGCATGTCGGTGAAACGCTCATAGGCGCCATGGGTGGCCACGCCGGCCGAGAAGGTCACGTGCAACGGCATGTCGGCGACGGTGACGATCGGGGTCCGGGTGATGGCACCCAGCACGCGGCGTATCACTTCCAGTGCGGTCTGCTCGTTGGTGCCCGGGAACAGCACCACGAATTCCTCGCCGCCAAAGCGGGCCACGGTGTCGCTACCACGCAGCTGCCCCTGCAACTGGCTGGCAAAGGCCTGCAGCACCTGGTCGCCGACCAGGTGGCCGTGCTGGTCATTGATCTTCTTGAAGTCATCCAGGTCGATGAATGCCACCGACAACGGCCGGTCGGCGCGGGCGGCGCGGTCGAATTCCTGGGCCAGCACCACTTCCAGCTGGCGGCGATTCAATAGCCCGGTCAAGGCGTCCAGGTGGGCTTGCTCGGTCAGCCGGCGTGCCTGTTGCTCGAAGTCGTCGGCGCGTCGCTTCGAGGCGCTGGCATCCTGCAGCTCGCGCAGGTTGCGCAATGCCATCAGCTCGCTGGCGTGATCCAGCAGGTAGGTGATGCGGGCCGGGGAGGGTACCGGGACGTCGAACAAGGCACTGATCTCGGGCAGCATCTGGCTGACCTGCTGCAGTACCTGCTCGAACTGGCTGCTGTCCATCTGCAGCTGCGCATGCACCAGGCGCAATGCATTGTCGCGGGCCTGGTCGGTGTCCTGGCTGAGCCAGATCTCGGCGATGCTTCCGGAGAGGGCGACGCAGCGTTCGAACAGGTCGCTTGGCTCGGCCGGGGCCTCGCTGTGGCGGACCGCTTCCACCAGGTAGTGCGGCAGGCCCCATTGCTCGCATAGTTCGGCGCCGACGTCGGCATGGCTGCAGTCGAGGATGGTGCGTTCGCGGACCAGCAGTTCGTCGTTGCTGTCGGCGCTGGCAAGCAGGTCCGGGTAGCTGTCACTGCGCAGTTGCAGCAGGGCGAGAATGCCGATGTCCTGCAACAACCCGGCCAGCATCAGCTCTTCCACGCGGCGCACATTGCGCGCCAGGCCCAGGTAGCGTGCGCCCAGTGCGCTGAGGATGCTGCGACGCCATACCGCATCCAGTTGGTTTGCATGGTTCTGGTCGTCGCGCAGGGCGCGCGACAGGCTGAATCCCAGGGCCAGTTGCAAGGTGGCGTTGAGACCGAGCATGGTCAATGCCTGGCCGAGATTCTCGATGCGGCGACGGCTGGCGTACAGCGGGGAATTGGCGATGCGCATCATGCGTGCGCTCAGGCCCATATCCAGTGCGATGACGTCAGCGGCGCTGGCGATGTCGGTTTCCGGGTCCTGCGCAAGCTCGATCAAACGGACAGCGATGGCCGGTGGCGAGGGCAGGTTGCGGCAGAGGGACAGGGCTGCAGTGAGCTCGGGAGACATGTCGAAGAAGCAGGCGGCAGTGGTCCAAGCATACAGGATGCCTAAAGCAAAGACGGGTTGTTGCGGTCTGGTGCCGCTGGTGCGGTGTCGAAGCCGCCTTGCGGCAAAGAAAAAGCCGCGGAAATCCGCGGCTTTTTCAGCTACAACAGGCAGCGGGTACTTAGACCTGCATCGCCTTGGCAACTTCGGCGGCGTAGTCTTCCACCACCTTCTCGATGCCTTCGCCGACAGCCAGGCGCTGGAAGCCGACGACGTCGCCGCCAGCGGCCTTGACGGCCTGCTCGACGGTCTTGTCGTTGTCCAGTACGTAGCTCTGGCCGTACAGGGTCACTTCGCTGATGATCTTGTTGATCTTGCCGCTGATGATCTTCTCCAGGATGTCAGCCGGCTTGGCCTTGTCCTTGTCGGTCATCTTGGCCAGCTCGATTTCCTTTTCCTTTGCAACGAAGTCGGCCGGAACGTCGGCAGCCTTGTTGTGCGGCGGGTTCATCGCGGCCACGTGCATGGCCAGGCCCGAAGCCAGTTCGGCGTTGCCGCCGGCCAGTTCGACCAGCACGCCGATCTTGCCGTTGCTGTGCACGTAGGTGCCGACGGTGTTGTTGCCGTCGATCTTGACCAGGCGACGGATCTGGATGTTTTCACCCAGCTTCTGGATCGCGGTGGCGCGGGTTTCTTCAACGGTTTCGCCGCTGGCCAGCTTGACGGCCTTCAGGGCTTCAACGTCGGCAGCGCCCGAAGCCAGGGCGGCAGCGGCGACGGCGTCGACGAACGCCTTGAAGTTGACGTCGTTGGCAACGAAGTCGGTTTCCGAGTTCACTTCGACCAGCACGGCCTTGCCGCCATTGCTGGCAACGCCCACGCGGCCTTCGGCGGTGACGCGGTCGGCCTTCTTGTCGGCCTTGGCAGCGCCGGACTTGCGCAGGGCTTCCGCCGCTGCGTCGATGTCGCCGTTGGTCTCGGACAGAGCCTTCTTGCACTCCATCATGCCGGCGCCGGTGCGCTCGCGCAGTTCCTTGACCAGGGAAGCAGTGATTTCCATGGAATTACCTCATCAATAGAAAGGGGTAGGCCGGCCATGATGGCCGGCCGTTGTTACGCAGCCCTGTCAGCGATCGGCGCCATCGGCGCCCGCGCAGGGAGCGGGTGCAGTGGCTGCACCCGCCAGGGGGATCAGGCCGAAGCCTCGTCACCCTTCTTGGCACCAGCCTTCTTGGCCGGAGCGCGACGGGCCGGCTTGGCCTCTTCGGCAGCGGCTTCGGCGAACTCTTCCTCGCGCACGCTGGCGGCGTTCGGAGCGGCAGCCTTGCCTTCCAGCACGGCGTCGGCAGCGGCGCGAGCGTACAGCTGCACGGCGCGGATGGCGTCGTCGTTGCCCGGGATGGCGTAATCGACCAGTTCCGGGTTGTAGTTGGTGTCAACCACGGCGATCACCGGGATGCCGAGCTTCTTGGCTTCCTTGATGGCGATGTCTTCGTGGCCGATGTCGATGACGAAGATGGCGTCCGGCAGGCGGTTCATTTCCTTGATGCCGCCCAGCGAGGCTTCCAGCTTGTCGCGCTCGCGGCGCAGGCCCAGCACTTCGTGCTTGACCAGCTTGTCGAAGGTGCCGTCGGTTTCACCGGCTTCCAGTTCCTTCAGGCGGGCAACCGACTTCTTCACGGTGGCGAAGTTGGTCAGGGTGCCGCCCAGCCAGCGCTGGTTCATGAACGGCATGCCGCAACGCTCGGCTTCTTCCTTGATGGCTTCGCGCGCGCTGCGCTTGGTGCCCAGGAACAGGATGGTGCCGCGCTTCTGGGCAACCGACGAGATGAAGTTCATCGCATCGTTGAACAGCGGGACGGTCTTTTCCAGGTTGATGATGTGGATCTTGCCGCGGGCGCCAAAGATGTACTGGCCCATCTTCGGGTTCCAGTAACGGGTCTGGTGGCCGAAGTGGACGCCGGCTTCCAACATCTGACGCATGGTGATCTGGGGCATTGCAAAACTCCTGATGGTGGAACTGACACCGTGCAAGGCCGGTTTGTTGTGGCCTGCAGCGATGCGCGACGCCTGATTGAGGGTGCGCAAACAGTTCCGGGGTTGGGCTTCCCTGTTGCCTCCGTGGCCGAACCCTGTTTGACAGGGCACCCCGGCACGGATGGGGGCGACAGGTGAGGATTCACCGGTGACGCCCGGTGTCAGCGTGTTCTGCCGGGACCAGGTCCAAGCAAAGCCCGTCGAGTATAGCGGCAGGCTGGACTGGCCGCAAATGCAGACGATCCGGTCAGTAGGTCAGGGTGACGGTGATGGTGTCGCTGTAGGGCCCGGCTGCCGCGTCCGGCTGGGCCAGCACCTGGCCGTAGACCGTCAGCGAGATGTCCTCATTATCGCCGGTATCGGCCGCGGCGTTGGGCAGGGTATCGCCCCAGGGGATCAGCAGCGCGGGGTCCCGGTACAGCCCATAGGGCAGGTAATTGCCGTTGGAAGCCATCCGCCGCTGCCCGTTGAGCGCATTCAGCCCATTGCTGAGGGTGACCGACCAGTCGGTATCGATGGCGCAGCGCAACTGGATCGTCGAGCTGGCCTCGCGGCTGGTGTCCAGCCGGGTGACCGTGCCGAAATCGAGGTCGCTGGCCAGGTTGAGCACGCAGTTGGCGGTGGCGCGGGCCTGGACCGGGCCAAAGTTGAAACTGCTCTGGCCGGCGCTGCCAAATACGGGGGCTACCCCGTCACGGCAGTTTTCCGGGGAAGGCGCGCCTCCAAATGGGGCAGCAAAGGAATAGCGCAGCAGTCCCGGGCCGGGGAAGCCTTCATAGAGATAGGCCGCTGGCAGGTTCTGTCCTGGCGGGATACGGCCGTAGGCGGTGAGGTTGATCTGCGTCGTGCCGGTCAGGGGGATGGACAGGATGCTGTAAAGGATGGGGTGGCCGCTGGTAAGCGAGCCGATAAGTTGGTTGCGTGCGGCATTGGCATAGAGGTCGTAGTTCATCAATGCGTTGACGCCGTTGTCCAGGCGGCGCGGGGCAATGCCGGGCGGGATGCCCTCGTCGATGAAGGCGCATACCGTTACCTGCACCGGCACCCCGGGCAGGCCTTGGCAGCTGACGGTCAGCGTGGACGAGGCAGTGTTGTCGCCGGCGTTGGAGACCGTGCCGAAGTCCAGTGGCGTTGAACTCAGCACGCGGCAGGATTGCTGTGCACTGGCTGGCAGGGACGCCCAGAGCAGCAGCGCAAGCAGCAGCTTGCGCAGGATGCCTTTACCTTGCCGAAGGCCGGATCTCAGGGTTGGCATTGCGCAGGCTCCAGGGCGAGTGGGGCGGCGGGCGGCTTGCCCGGATCGGGCAGGGGAAGCCGGCATTCGCGGCCGTCCTGGCGGACCCGCAGGCGTGCTTCGGCCGGTGCGTTGTCCAGGTACAACTGGCCGTCATGGCCGATCACCGTGCGGGTGACGATGCGGCCCTGGCTTTCGATCTCGGCCTGGGTACCGGCGGGGAGCCAGCGTTTGTCCAGCCCAAGGATCTGTACGCTCAATGGCTTGCTGGGCTGCAGGCGAAATGTCGCGCGCACGCCGCTGCGCGCGGCCGGCACTACCTGTTGCTCGACGGCGTCGATCTGCATGTCTGCGGGCAGCGCAAGCGGGTCGATGCTGAGCAGGTTGCGTTGCCAAGCGTGCAATGGCGCTACCAGCAGTTCGCCGCGTGCATCGGTGCTGCCGACGCGTTGGTTCTGTAGGCGGATGGGTACGCCGGGCACGCCACTGGTTGAAACCAGGGCGAAGGCATCATCGGCGCGGCGCAGCCTGTGCAGTCCGCTGCCGAACCAGGCCAGGCTGCCGGCGCTGTTCGCATAGGCCAGGGTGCCGATGTCACTGACGTGGTCAAGGCCGAGGCTCCAGCGGCCTTGTTCGTCGAGATGGCTGATTTCCAGATGGGCGCTGGATTGCGCACCGGTGCCAGTGCTGGTCTGCGCACGCCAGCCCCAACCGTCGTTGTCCACTGCTGGGCTGTGGTTGGCTTCCAGCGTCATCCCATTGCCGTCATCAGCATGGCGTAGCGCGCTGCTGAGCTGGGTGTGGCGGTCAAGCGGCGCGGAAATGTACAGATAGACATTGTCCATGCCGCGCTCGCCCAGATCGTGATTGAACTGCAAGCTGATCCAGGCCTGCCCCGGCAGGCTCCGTGACCATCCGCCACCGGCCAGGCGGGTGTCTGGATTGCCGGGATAGTGCTGGCTGATGTAGTTGAGGCTGAATTGACCGCTGTGCACATTGCCGAAGCCGACAAAGAACCGATCCGTGCGCAGCGGCAGTGTTGCCTGGCGCAAATATGCCGGTGCATCAACAAAATGCTGGCTGCGGCGCTGGGTGCTGGCCGAAACGCTGAAGCCGGGTGCGTTCCATTGGTAGCCGAGGCTGCGCTGGCTGCCATGAAGTCCGGCCGCTTGGCTGCCGCTGAACGAGGCGTTGAGCATGCCGCCGCGGTGCCCCAGCAGGGCGACTGCGCCGAGGCCGCCCAGCTGCAGGTCCTGCGCAACCTCGGCATGGGCTTCCAGGGTCAGCCGCTCACCCAGGCCATGACGCAGGCTGGCGCTGGCCAGCGGCCGATGGTCATAGGCGAAGGAACGTATGCCGTAATCGCGGCGCAGAACGCCGATATCCAGTGACCAATCCGACAAGCCTGGCTGCAGCAGCTCGGGCGCTCCGTAGAGCGGAAATTCCAGCGCGCTGCTGTGTCCGTTGATGTCGGTCACCCGCAGCTGCGCCTGCCCAATGCCATTGAGTGCGGGCATTGCATCGAGTTGAAAACGTCCGGGCGCCACGCGCTGGCTGGCCTGGCGCACGCCGTTGATGTACAGGTCGACGGTGGAAGGCAGCACCGCCTCGCCTGCGAACGACGATAAGGGGGTGGTGACCCGGTAGGGTTGCAGGCTGAAATCGCGTGCGATATGCAGCCCAGCGAAGCGCGCGCTGCGCGACCAGCTGAGCGCTCCGCTGAGCTGGTCACCCAGGCTCAGGCTCAGCATCCGATCCGGAAGATCCAGCTGCCAGCGGCTGTCGAGGCGGGTGCTGGTGGCATGCTGACCGGTGCGGTCGCTGGCCAGGCGGGTGTTCTGACTGCTGCTCCAGGTGCCGGACCCCAGTCCGAACAGGCGCAGCTCCAGGAAGCCGTCGATATCGCGGTCGCCCTGCAGTTGTTGGGCATGCAGGTCGTAGTTCAACAGCAGGCCGGGGCTGGTATCGCTCACCGCTGCGGCACTGCGCTCAGGGCCTGCGCGCAGATAGGTGGTTGGCCGGTCCAGCATCTGCACCGGCACCTCCAGGTCCAGGCGTTGGTTGCGGGCGTCATAGTCAACGCGCACGCCGCTCAGCTGCTCCAGCGCGATCTCGGGGGACTTGGCGGCAATTCCAGCGGGGAGCCTGAGGCCAAGTTCGCGCAAGGTCTGGGCACTGGCGGACAGGGTTTGCCCACGCAGGCTGAAACGGGCCAACGAGGCAGCGGGGTCCTGGTTGATATGGACTTCCAGATGCAGCTCCTGGGCTTGGAACGTGGCATCGCCGCCTGCTTCGGACAAACTGAGTGGGTACGCCGGCGTTGACGGTGAAATACCTGCGGCAAGCAGGGCCGCATTAGTGAGTAGCAGAGGGCAGAATCTGCGCGACGGGGGCATCGTTCAGCCTGGCCTGCAGGTGGCCTGTTACAGGGAGTCGCGTGGCCAATGGCAGTTTCCACTGCATGCGCTGGCCGGCCAGCACGTAGCCGAGCAGGCCGCGTTGCAAAGGGGTGATGGTTCCCTTGTCCGCGACCCAGCCGAGCTCACTCAGGCGTACGCGCTGGTTGCCGGTGTTGCGCACGTCCAGGATCAGCGCGTTTGCCAATACCTGCCAGCTGGCCTGCAAGGCGCTTGTGTCCACTGGCGCTTTGACGATCTGTTCGCGTGGTTGCGCGCCGTCGGGCAACACAAACACCGGTATCGAATAGCGCAGCAGGAACTGCAGGCCTGCAGGCTGCGGTCCGTCGATTTGCGGCAACTCATCCACCCATACCCGGTAGGCCTGCTCGTGCTGGAGGGGCGCCGTCGCCATGGGCATCGGTCGTACGATGCGGACGAGCTGCCGCTGGCCGGGCGGGATCTGGATGATGGCCGGGCTGGCGCGCAGCGCCTGCGAGGGTTCCAGTTGGTCGCTTGCCGTGGTTTGAGACCATTGCTGGACCCGGATCTGTGCGTTTATCGGGTGGTCTGCATTGTTCTGCAGCCATAGTGCGTTCGCCTGCTGTTTTTCAGTGAATTCCAATACGATCGGCGCAACCTGCAGGTTGCCGGCGGGGCAGCCGAATGCACAGGCAAGCAGTGTGGCCAGCAGCAGCCTGTGGCGATGGTTGGCCTTGCTTCCCGGCCGGCGATCGCAGGAGGCGCGCATCGCTGCCGTGCTCAATAGGTGACCGTGGCGACGACGGTGTCGCTGTAGCTGCCGGCAGGGGCATCGGTGGAGGGCACGCGGCCATAGACGGGGATGCTCTGTACGCTGGCCGTGCCGACGCCGGCCAAGGTGTCGGTTCCGACGACCTCGCCCCAGAAATCCTGGCGGCCGGCATCGCGATACAGGCCATAGGCGATGAAGTTGTTGTTGCCATCGCTCATGCGCCGGTTGTCGGCCGCTGCGGTGGTGCTGGTGGCGTTGGCGCCGGGGTTCATGCCGATGGTGTAGGGCGTGCCGCTGCTGCAGGTCACTTCCAGGCTGCCCTGGGTGTCGGCCGGGGCGCCGGTGGCGCGGGCCAGGGTACCGAAGTCGAGGTCACTGGCAGCTGCGGCCTGGATGTCACAGGACTCGGTGATGACGATGCGGACCTGGAATTGCGCAGTCTGGGTGGCCGCCGCTGCAAGGCCGGTGACGGCAACAACGGCGAGACTGAGTGAAGCGACGAGGAGGTTGTGCGCGTGCATGTCGATACTCCCGTTTGTTGAGCCAATGCGTGAGGTGGTGAGGCATGGCATCGGCTGGCGGGCAAAGCTAAACACGCTGTTATGGGAATGACGCGGGTTTAAAGTGATTGATCGAGCTGAACAGGCGATATTGCTGGTTTCAGTCAAAACCTTCGGTGGACGAGCCCGGCTGGGCAGGTTGGGAAGAGTTTGCTGCCGCAGGCGGCCGTCTGGTGCAAACGCCCGGTACTCACCGTGATGCAGGTTGGCTCCTGCGACGGAGCAGGTACTGGCGGCCGCTTCGTCTTCAGTCAGTACGTCAATGTCACCGTGATGGTGTCTTGGTAGTTGCCGGGCGGGGGACTGGTCTGTGCGGGTACCTGGCCGTAGACCGTCAGGGTCTGCATGTCGCCGGTGCCGGTGCCGCTGACGGCGGTATTCTGGGTGTTGCCCCAGCGGCTGGAATGGCCGGGGTCGCTGTACAGCTCATAGCCGATGCGTTCGGCGCCCATGGCCATGAAGCGATTTGCCGCCTGCGCGTGCAGGCCCTCATCCAGGGTGACCTGCCTGGCGACATCCTGGGTGCACCGCAGTTGCAACATCGTTGTCTGCTCGCTTGGGAGGGATAGTCCGGCCGCCAGGCTGAAGTTCATCTGCGAAAGGGCGCTGATGCGCCAAGTGCGCTGGGGCAGGGGCGATTCCGGGTTCATTAATGTGAAATACTTAGCGAAATAACCCAAATGGGGGATAATCGACAGATGGCAATCCAACTGAAAACCCCCGAAGAAATCGAGAAGATGCGCATCGCCGGCCGTCTGGCGGCTGAGGTGCTCGACATCATCACCCCGCACGTCAAGCCCGGTGTCACCACCGAAGAGCTGGACCGCATCTGCAACGACCACATCATCAATGTGCAGGGCACCATCCCGGCCAATGTGGGCTACCGCGGGTTCCCCAAGACCGTGTGCACCTCGGTCAACAATGTCATCTGCCACGGCATTCCCAGTGAAGCCAAGGTGCTCAAGGATGGCGACATCATCAATATCGACGTGACCGTCATCAAGGATGGCTGGCACGGCGATACCAGCCGCATGTATTACGTCGGCACGCCCTCGGTGATGGCCAAGCGCCTGGTGGAAACCACCAAGGAAGCGATGTGGCGCGGCATCCGTGCAGTCAAGCCGGGCGCGACCCTGGGCGATGTGGGTCACGCGATCCAGGAATTCGCCGAAGCTGAGCGCTTCAGCGTGGTGCGCGAGTATTGCGGCCACGGCATCGGCAAGGTCTACCACGACGAACCGCAGGTGCTGCATTACGGGCGCCCGGGTCAAGGCCTGGTGCTGAAGGCGGGCATGACCTTCACCATCGAGCCGATGATCAACGAAGGCACCCGCTACACCAAGGTACTGCCGGATGGCTGGACCGTGGTGACCAAGGACCGCAAGCTGTCGGCGCAGTGGGAACACACCATTGTGGTGACCGAGGATGGCGTTGAGGTACTGACGTTGTCGCCGGCGGAATCCGCGCAGGCATGACCTCACTGCCGGCGGGCCCGATTCTGGACACGCCGGCAGATCCTGCCGGTGACGCGCAATGGGCTGCCGATGCACGGCAGTCACTTGCCCATACCGATGCCCGCTTGGGCAAACGCTTCGAGCAGACCGACAATGTCGAGCGCCTGCCCGGCCTGCGCACCCGCGCGGTTGATCAACTGATCATCGATGCCTGGCACCGCTGCATTCCCGCCGGTGCCGGGCTGGCATTGTTCGCGGTTGGCGGCTACGGTCGTGGCGAACTGTTCCCACGTTCGGACATCGACCTGCTGGTGCTGGCCGAAACCGATGTACAGCACCGCCACGAAGCCGCACTGGCACGTTTGTTCGCACTGCTTTGGGATGCCGGCTTGCCGGCCAGCCACGCGGTGCGCTCGGCGACACAATGCGTGCACGCTGCCGCCGACCAGACCGTGCTGACCGCCTTGATCGAAGCGCGTGCGCTTGTCGCCGATGCCACTGCCCAGCACGGCCTTGCACGGGCAATTGCACCGAGCCTGGTATGGCCGCCGCGTGAGTACTTCCTGGCCAAGCGCGAGGAACTGCTTGCACGCCACCAGCGTTTTGGTGATACCGCCGACAACCTCGAGCCGGACATCAAGGACGGCCCGGGCGGCCTGCGCGATCTCAATACGCTGGGCTGGATGGCGCTGCGCGCCTTCGGCGTCAGCAATATCGATGCGCTGGTCGGGCTGGGCCATCTTGGGCTGGACGAGGCTGCTGCGCTGAAGCGCGAACGCCAGGTACTGGTGCGGCTGCGCTATGGCCTGCATCTGGTTGCACAGCGCCCGGAAGAACGCCTGCGTTTCGATTACCAGAAGACCCTGGCCGCGCGCATGGGCTTCGGTGACGACGCCGAGAGCCTGGGCGTGGAAAAGATGATGCAGGGCTTTTATCGCAGTGCGACGGTCATCCGCCGCATCAGCGACCGCCTGCTGCAGCGGTTTGAGGAACAGTTTGACGGCGAAGCCACGCCGCTGCCGGTGGGCCAGGGTTTCTCACTGCGGCGCGGCTATCTGTCCGCCGACGATCCGCTGTGGCCGCACGGCGACATCCGCAGCATCTTTGCCTTGTTCGCCTGCTGGGCCCGTACCGCCGACGTGCGCGGCCTGCACTCGATGACCGCGCGCGGCCTGGCCGAGATGCTGGATGAAATCCCTGCCTACACCGCGGTGGACGAGGCGGTGCGTGAGCAGTTCATGGCCTTGCTGCGCGGCCCGCGTGCGGTCGATACGCTGGCGCGGATGGCGCGCCTGGGCGTGCTTGGCCAATGGATACCGGCATTCGCGGCCGTGTCCGGACGCATGCAGTTCGACCTGTTCCATGTCTATACGGTGGACCAGCACACCTTGATGGTGCTGCGGAACATGGCCTTGTTTGCCAGCGGCCGCGCCGACGAACGTTTTTCCATCGCCCACGAAGTCTGGCCGCGCCTGCGCAAGCCCGAGCTGCTGTTGCTGGCTGGCCTGTTCCATGACATCGCCAAGGGGCGTGGTGGCGACCACTCGGAACTGGGCGCGGTGGACGCGCGTGAGTTCTGCAGCCTGCATGGCTTGAGCAGCTCGGATACCGAACTGGTTGCGTGGTTGGTGGAACAGCATCTGCGCATGTCGGTGACTGCGCAGAAGCAGGACATCACCGATCCGGAGGTGATCCACCGTTTTGCCGGCCTGGTGGGTGACCGTGATCGCCTTGATTATCTTTATCTGCTGACCTGCGCCGATATCGCCGGCACCAGCCCCAAGATGTGGAATGCATGGAAGGACCGCCTGCTGGCCGACCTGTATTTCGCCACCCGCCGCGCGCTGCGCGAGGGTTTGGAACATCCCCTGCCGGAGGCGGAGCGGGTGCAGGAAGCACGCGACAACGTGCGCGAACAGATGCGCTTGCTCGGCCATGACGACGTGGTGATCGATCGCCAGTTTGCAGCCATGCCCGACGAAAGCTTCGTGCGTTTCCGTCCCGAGCAGCTGGTATGGCAGGCTGCGTCGCTGGTGGAAATCCACAAGGGCGGCACCTTGGTCAAGGTGCGGCGTATTACGCCCGAGAGCGATGCGCTGGAAGTCTTCGTGCATTCACCGGACCGCGATGGCATGTTCGCCGCCATCGTGATGACGCTTGATCGTGCCGGTTATGGCATTCACCGCGCACGCGTGCTGGACGGCCCTGGCGACACCATTTTCGACACCTTCGAAGTCACCCCGGCAGGCAGTTTCGCCGATGGTGATGCCGCACGGCTGGAGGCCGCGCTGCGCAAGGCGCTGGCCGGTAATATCCTGGTCCTGCGCCCGTCGCGACGGGTGATGCCGCGCCAGCTCAAGCATTTCCGCTTCGCTCCGCGCATCGAGTTCCTCGACTCCAGCCATCAGGACCGCACCGTGTTGAACCTGGTGGCGCCGGATCGTCCTGGCCTGCTCGCCGATGTCGCGCATGTGCTGCGCGACCAGCGCCTGCGCGTGCAGGACGCGCGCATCGCGACCTTCGGTGAGCGCGCCGAGGATCAGTTCCAGCTTACCGATCGCCACGATCACCCCCTTACCGAAACCTCCATGCAGGCCTTGCGTGATGCATTGCTTGCCTGCCTGGATCCCGACAACAAGCCAGGAGACCCCCACTGATGGCAAGCAAGCCCGCAACCAAGAAGACCGTGACCAAGACGACCGCCAAGAAGGCTGCGCCTGCAAAGGCCGCGCCGAGCAAGGCCGCTGCGCCGAAGAAAAAGGCCGCAGCAACGACCAAACCGGTCGCCAAGCCTGTTGCGAAGGCGGTCAAGGTGCCGGTCAGGAAGGTTGCTGCTGCCAAGCCGAAGTCGACCAAGCCGGTCACGCCTTCGGTAGGCCCGCGCAGCCTGCGCAAGCCGCCGGCACCGGGCGTTGCCGAGTTGAAGTTCAGTATTGAGAGCGCCTTCGAGCGCCGCACCATGCTGACCATGGACGAGATCGAAGGTTCGACCCGCGCGCTGGTCAACCGCGTGATCGACGGCCTCGAGTCGGGTGAGTTCCGCGTTGCCGAGCCGGATGGCAACGGCGGTTGGAAGGTCAACGAGTGGTTGAAGAAGGCCGTGCTGTTGTACTTCCGTGTCAATGACATGGCGGTGATGGACGGCGCCCCGGCACCGTTCTGGGACAAGGTCGAGTCGCGCTTCGAAGGCTATGACGAGCCCGCGTTCCGCGCCGCCGGTGTGCGCGTGGTACCCGGTGCGATTGCCCGCCGTGGCACGCATTTCGGCAAGGACGTGGTGCTGATGCCGAGCTTCACCAATATTGGCGCACACGTCGGTGAAGGCACGATGGTCGATACCTGGGCCACGGTGGGTTCCTGCGCGCAGATCGGCAAGCATTGCCACCTGTCCGGTGGTGCCGGCATCGGTGGCGTGCTGGAGCCGTTGCAGGCCAGCCCGACCATCATCGAGGACCATTGCTTCATCGGCGCGCGTTCGGAAGTGGTGGAAGGCGTGGTCGTCGGCCACCACAGCGTGATCGGCATGGGCGTGTTCCTGAGCCAGAGCACCCGCATCTACAACCGTGCCACCGGCGAGGTGACCTACGGCTATGTGCCGCCGTACAGCGTGGTGGTCAGCGGCTCGCTGCCGTCCAAGGACGGCACGCATTCGCTGTACTGCGCGGTGATCGTCAAGCAGGTGGACGCCAAGACCCGCAGCAAGACCAGCGTCAACGACCTGCTGCGCGGGTTGGCGGATTAAGTTACTCCTTCTCCCTGCGGGACTGCAGCCCCCTTTTTGGGGGAAGGTGCCCCGAAGGGGCGGATGAGGGTAAGGCCGTCGCCTGCGGTGTGATTCGCAAGAGGCTTCGCCCTAACCCTCACCCCAACCCCTCTCCCGAAGGGAGAGGGGCTACATCAGCGCGAGTTTTGAACCATGACCACGATCTACGGATTGAAAAACTGCGACACCTGCAAGAAAGCCACCAAGTGGCTGGACCGCTTCAATGTCGCCTACACCTTTGTCGATTACCGCGACAACAAGCCCAGCCCGGAAACGCTGCTGGAATGGGCCGGCAAGGCCGGCGGCTTCGCGGCGATGATCAACAAATCCTCGACCACCTGGCGGCAGCTGCCGGACAACCGCAAGTCGCCCGAGTCCGATGCCGAGTGGAAGCTGCTGCTGCGCGAATACCCGCAGCTGATCAAGCGTCCGCTGGTCATCACCGACGATGGCACGCTGAGCCAGGGTTTCAGCGACAACGGCTTCAAGGCCCGCTTCAACATCGCCTGATCCGCCCTCCAACAATTGTGGGAGCGGCGTGAGCCGCGAAGCCACCGATCAAAGAAGGCCGCAATGAACGACGTACTAGCCCTGACCTGCGACCTGGTCGCCCGCCCCTCGGTAACCCCGGAAGACGCAGGCTGCCAGCGACTGATCGCAGGCCGTCTCAACGCCGCCGGTTTCAACTGCGAGCACCTGCGCCTGGGCGAAGTCGACAACCTCTGGGCCACCCACGGCAACGGCGCACCGGTACTGGTGCTGCTCGGCCACACCGACGTGGTGCCGACCGGGCCGGTCGAGGCCTGGAGCAGTGACCCATTCAAGCCGGAGGTGCGCGGCGGCGTCCTGTATGGGCGCGGCACTGCCGACATGAAGGGCAGCGTTGCTGCCTTCGTGGTGGCCGCCGAGCAGTTTGTTGCCGCGCACCCGGACCACCCGGGCACGCTGGCGGTGCTGCTGACCAGCGACGAGGAAGGTGACGCCATCGATGGCGTCCGCCACGTTGCCAAGCTCTTCGTCGAGCGCGGGCAGGGTATCGACTGGTGCATTACCGGCGAGCCGTCGTCCACCGCCAAACTCGGTGACCTGCTGCGCGTCGGCCGCCGTGGCAGCCTCTCGGCCAAGCTGCGCATCAAGGGCGTGCAGGGCCATGTCGCCTATCCGGACAAGGCCAAGAACCCCATCCATCTGGCCGCACCGGCGTTGGCTGAGCTGACTGCCCGGCATTGGGACGACGGCTATGAAAGCTTCCCGTCCACCAGCTTGCAGATCTCGAACATCAACGCCGGCACCGGTGCCAACAATGTGATCCCGGGCGAACTGCAGGTGATGTTCAACCTGCGCTACAACCCGCATTGGAATGCGGACATGCTGGAAACCGAGATCGGCGCGCTGTTGGACCGTCACGACCTGGACTACGACCTGCAGTGGCACCGCAGCGGCGAGCCGTTCTACACCCCGGAAGGGCGCCTGCGCAGTGTCGCGCGCGAGGTGCTGGCCGGGTTTGCCGGCGCGGCACCGGAAGAAAGCACCGGCGGTGGAACCTCCGACGCCCGCTTCATCGCACCCTTGGGCGCGCAATGCATCGAGGTGGGTCCGGTGAATGCCAGCATCCACCAGGTCGATGAAAACGTACGCGTCGCCGACCTGGAAGCGCTGCCTGACCTGTACCGGAAACTGATAGAAAAACTGCTGGACTGAACTGTTACGGTGCGGGTGCACAATCTTGCCGGGGGGGCGAGATGGACAGGGTTCAAATGGGGTTCCGAATTGGGCTGATGGCCCTTGTGCTGGTGTGCGCGCTGCCGTTCGCGCACGCCACTGCCACGCTGCATGGCCTGCCATTGCTGCGGCAGTTCGGGGCGAGCCAGTTGCCGGCCGCACCGACCTATCCCGGCGTGGTCGTCGACCGCACTGGCAACCTGTACGCGGCCAGTGGCGAAGGGGTGATGATCTTCCGCAGCGGTGTATGGGAGCTGCTGGAGGCGGCGGGCGAGGCACCGGTGTACTCGATCATGCTGGCGCGCGATGGCAGCCTCCATGTCGCGGGTGCGGGCATGTTTGGGCAGCTGCTGCGGCAGGCCGATGGTACCCATCGATTCATCAACCTGCTGCCACGCCTGTCCGCTGCCGGACTGGTGCAGGGGCCGATCGAGGTGTTTTCGTTGGGGGAGACCGCGCGTGGCATACACGCGGTGAGCGCCGGTGCGCTGTTCGTACTGGAAAAGAACGGCAGCACCACCCGCCTGCAACTCCCCGCCGGCGCGCGTACGCGCCCGTTGGTGGCGGGTGACGAGGTCTATTTCCGGGTTCCGGGTGAAGGCCTGTACCGGGTGGGCAGGGCTGCGATGGCGCTGGTCGAGGGCATGGAACCACTGGCCACGCTGCGCGTGCCCGCAGCGTGGCCCTATCGTGGTGGGCTGTTGTTCGCCGCTGCCGACGGTTTCCATTTCAGTGACGGCAACGGCCTGCGCAAGCTCGATACCGAGGCCACTGCCGCGTTCGGTCTGCATGAGCCGTATACCGGCATTGCCTTGGCCGATGGTGGTTTTGCGGTGGGTAGCTTCGACGGCACCATCATGCGTTTTTCGCCTGAACTGAAGCTGCTCGACAGTTTTGCCGCCTGTGCAGGTGAGATGCATGATCTTGTGGAGGATCGTGATGGTGCGGTGTGGATAGCCGGCGAGAGCGGCATCGCGCGGTTGCGCTGGTCGCTGCCATGGACGCGCTATGGGCGCCTGCATGGGCTGCGTGGTCGCATCTTCGACAGCACCTGGTATGACGGCCGCCTGTGGGTGGCGAGCATGGGCGTGTGGCGTACGCAGTCCTCCATGACAGGGACACCTGTGTTCTCGCAACTGCAGTGGCCACGCCGCGACCTGGAAACCTTCGCACTGGAAGGCACCTCCGCCGGGCTGCTGATCGGTGACCGCTATGGGTTGGCAGTGTTGGACCCGGGGCAGACGCAACCGCGGCGATTGTTGCCGGCAAAGCTGGGAGACAGCGTCAGCAGGCTGCTGCCCTCGGCGTTTGACGCGCGCCGTATGTTCGCCGTCAGCCGCAGCCGGGTCATCGTACTCGGCCAGCGCGAGGGGCGCTGGCAGCTGCAGGCGCAATGGAATACAGGCCAGAACGCGGTTTCCGGCTTGTACGAAGTTGCCGCAGGCGAGATATGGGCTGGCGATCCGGGCGGCGGCGCGCGCCGCTGGCGCTTCGCGTTGGATGACGGTCGGTTGCTGGCGGAGCAGCGCTTCGGGTTCGCCCAGGGCTTGCCTGTGGTGGCGGGGCAGGGTACCCGTCTGTTCCGCAGCGGGGGCGTGCTGTACGCGATCTCGGGTGCGCAAGTGCATCGGCTGCAGGGGGAGCAGTTCGTTGCCGGCGCCTTGCCCGTGTTGGCAGGGCTGCAGGCACCGATGGAGCTGGAAGGAGAAGATAACGCGAAGGGAAGCTTTGCATGGACGGCAAGGCAGTTGTGGTGGCGCAAGCCCGGGACGGACGCGTTCCAGTTGCAGCAGGTCAGCGATAGCCGCGTACCTGGTTTCATGACGGTTGCGCTGCACGGCGATGGACAGCTGCGCGTGGTCACCCGCGACAGCGTCCTGCAGCTGGACCCTGCGGCCGCCGAACACCTTGCAACACCGCCGCGGGCACGGCTGGATCGCATCGAACTGCAAGGTCCGAATCACCCGCCGGTACTGCTGTCACTGGCACCGCGGGCAGTGCCACGCTTGCCGGCCGGTGCCGGCCTGGCATTGCGCTTCGGTGTACAGAGCATGGAGCCGGAGGTTGAGTTTCGCTATCGCATGCCGGGCTATCACGATGATTGGTCGCCCTGGGCAGCAGGGCGCGAGTTGACCTATCAGCGCTTGCCGGCCGGTGCCTACACCTTCCAGTTGCAGGCCCGGGTGCTGGGTGGCACGCCGACCGAGGCAATGAGTTACCCGCTGCAGGTCGCGCCATTCTGGTACCAGCGCCCATGGGTTCGGCTGGCTTTTGGTCTGGCGGGACTGGTGTTCGTGGTAGGGGTGGTTGGTCTGCGCACCCGCGCCATCAACGCACAGAATCGTCTGCTCGAGAAGAAGATCAACGAACGCACGGCCGAGCTGCAAAGCGCCAACTCCCGTCTCTCGGCCCTGGCTGTCACCGACGGGCTGACCGGTATCGCCAACCGGCATGCGATGGAGAAAACCCTCCCGCGTGCGTGGCAGCGCTGCGCGGAACGGCAGGAGCCGTTGGCGGTGATGATGATCGATGTGGACCATTTCAAGCAGTTCAACGACACCCACGGCCATCATCTCGGCGACCTGCAGTTACGCCGCGTCGCGCAGACATTGGCCGCGCAGGTGACGGGGGCCGAAGAGCTGGTCGCACGCTACGGTGGCGAGGAGTTCGTGCTTATCCTGCCGGACTGCGATGAACCGATGGCGCTGGCGCGTGGCGAGCGCCTGCGCAGCGCGGTGGAGCAGGTCACTGGTGCGGCGGGGCAGCGGGTGACGATCAGCGTCGGCGTTGCGGTCTGCACGCCGCTGATCAAGGACGATCCGATGGCGCTGGTGCGGTGCGCGGATATGGCGTTATATAGGGTCAAGCGCGAAGGGCGGAATCGGGTGGATGTTGCCAGCCTGCAAGCAGGGGCGTAGCAGGCCACGTCTGCGTCAAGCAACAATCAACCCGAACGCCGCCAGCGCCGCCGCAGCCTGCCGCTGCGAGATCACCGCTTTCTTGAAGTGCTTGCTGTCCATCACGTTGAGTCCGCTGATGTCGGTATCGCGCAGGTCGGCACCTTCGAAGCGGGTGAGGCGGGTCTGTGCGTTGCGCAGGCTGCCGCCGCTGAACACCGCGTCGCGGAAGTCGCAGCCGGACAGATCGGCATCGGAGAAATCCATGCCTTCCAGCTGTGCCTTGCGGAATGACATGCCGCGCAGGTCGGCGCTGACCAGCAGGCAGTCGCGGAATTCCAGTGCCCAGCCGCTGACTTCCTGCAGGTGGGCGCCGGTCAGCTTGCAGTCCTTGAACTGCACCGACGACAGCGTGGCGCGTCGCCAGAAGCTGTTGTTGAGGTCACAGTGATCGAAGCGCGAATCGCTGAGCTGTGCTGAACTGAAGTCGCAGTGGCTGCCACGGCATTTCTGCCATCGGCTCTCCTCCAATGATGCGGCGAGCCAATTTGCCTTGTTCAGCGAGCATTGCTTGAACTGGAAACCGTCCATGTCCAGGCGCGAGAAATCGCCTTCGTCCAACGTGCACGATTCGAACACCGCTGCCCGCGGATGCGCGCGGATGATCTGCTGCATGCGCGCGCGGTCGATGGTTTCTTCGTGGAAGACCGGGGTATTCGTCATGTCCAACTCTGCAGGTGCTTGCGCATCATTCTGCGCGACATCGCTCTGTTGATGCAGTCTTGTTGCGGCGGGCGTTGTGTGTACAGACCTGCTCAATCTATTCGAAGATGAAGAACGGCGGCGCGATGGCCCGACGCCAGTACGACTCCTCGGCCAGATAGAACTCCTGCGCCTGGGCACGCGCGAACCATGCCGCCGCTGCCGTCTCATCTTTCGGCAGGGTTTTGCTGCCGCGACCGAGCGCCAAGCCGCTGAAGTACTGGCCGTAGACATTGCCCTGTTCGCCGGCGCGCTGATACCAGTGCAGTGCCTCGCGCATATCCGTGGGCATGCCGATGCCTGCTTCGTGCAAGGCGCCAAGGTCGACCTGGGCCTCGGCGTCGCCACGCGCAGCACGCCGCTGGATGCGGGCGATGGTCGCATTGGCGGAGGGCTGGTCGGGGACAACGCGCGCAGCTTCGGTTGAGGCATGGGTTGCCTTGCGCAGTGCGTCCAGCTTGTACAACTCACGCATGTACACCGCCGAGCGCAGGCGCCAGCGCAGTGCGCCTGCCATGTCGCCCTGGCGTTCGTACCAGCGTGCAAGATCGGACATGGCATACGGCGAGCCGTGGTAGGCGGCACTCTGGTACCAGCGCAGTGCCTTGCGTGGCGATGGCTTGAAGCGAACGTCCTCGGGCTTCTGCGGTTCGTCACTGCTGTCCAGGCGGCCGCGCTCAAGGATCCTGCCCAGTTGCTCCGCGGCGGCGGTGCTGCGGTGGGTGCGCGGCGTTGTCGACGCTGCGCGTGCGTACCATTCCAACGCACGCGGGTCGTTCCAGGCCTGGTACATCCTGGCGACCCGCAGGGCCGAATCGAACTGGCCATCGGCGGCTGCGGACAGCGCATCGCGCTCGCTGTCGCTGGGCGGGCGGGTGTTGGGGGGTGTCGCGCAACCGAGCAGGATGAACAGGGGCAGGGCGTACAGCAGCACACGGGGTGTGGGACGGGGCATCCAGCAGGTCCGGGCAAGGTGGCGGGCGATTATCGCGGAGTGCGCCGGCCCGGCCGCTGAATCGGTTGCCAAAGCAACAGTTGCGCCGTCGCCAATACCGGGATAACGTCGGCGCCATGTCCTCGTTCCCGGCCACCGCCGTCAACAATAACAACCGCAATAATCTGCGCGCGAATAATCGTGCGCGGCCACTGCGGGACTGCGACCAGAGCTAGAACAGGCAACACGCTCAGGACACCAGAAAACCCGCATCGGCCGATGCGGGTTTTTTTGTGGCCGGGCGGGAACACCGAGCGGCTGCAGGTCTTCAAGCCGTTGCTTCCAATGTTTGTCCCCACACAACCCAGGAGCTTTCCCATGTGTTCCATCTTCGGCATTTTTGGCCTGCAACCCGGTGACGACCTGCAGGCGCTGCGTCGGCAGGCGCTTGAACAATCCCAGCGCCAACGGCATCGCGGCCCGGACTGGAGCGGCGTCTACGTGGACGACGGCGCCATCCTGGTGCACGAGCGGCTGGCCATCGTCGACCCGGCCGGTGGCTCGCAGCCGTTGCTATCCGATGACGGCCAGCTCGCGCTGGCGGTGAACGGTGAGATCTACAACCACCAGGAGCTGAAGAAGGAGCTCACCCAGCCCTACGCCTTCCAGACCGGCTCGGACTGCGAAGTGATCAACGCGCTGTACCGTGAGGACGAGCCGGCGTCCTACTTGAACAGGCTCAACGGCATCTTCGCCTTCGCGCTGTGGGACCGCGCAAAGCAGCGCGTGATCATCGCCCGCGATCCTATCGGCGTGGTGCCGCTGTACTGGGGCCACGACAAGCAGGGCCGGCTGTGCGTGGCCTCGGAAATGAAGGCGCTGGCAGATACCTGTGCCGACGTGGCGCAGTTCCCGCCCGGCCATTGGTATGACAGCAGCACCGATACGCTGAGCAAGTACTACGAGCGTCCGTGGCGGGATTACGACGCGGTGGAAGGTGTGGATGTGTCGTTGACCGAACTGCGCGAGGCCTTCGAGCGCGCCGTGCACCGCCAGCTGATGACCGACGTGCCGTATGGCGTGCTGCTGTCCGGTGGCCTGGATTCCTCGCTGGTCGCCGCGGTTGCGGCGCGCTATGCGCGCAACCGCATCGAAGATGGCGGTCAGAGCGAGGCCTGGTGGCCGCGCCTGCACAGCTTCGCCATTGGCCTGAAGGGTTCACCCGACCTGGCCGCGGCCAAGGTGGCGGCGGAAATGCTGGGCACCGTGCACCACGGCTTCGAGTACACCTTCGAGGAAGGCCTGGATGCGGTGCCGGAAGTGATCCGTCACGTCGAGACTTACGACGTCACCACCATCCGTGCCTCCACGCCGATGTTCCTGTTGGCGCGACGGATCAAGGCAATGGGCGTGAAGATGGTGCTGTCCGGTGAGGGCAGTGACGAGATCTTCGGTGGCTACCTGTACTTCCACAAGGCACCGAACGCGCGTGAGTTCCACGAGGAGCTGGTGCGCAAGCTCGATGCGCTGAACAACTACGATTGCCTGCGCGCGAACAAGTCGATGATGGCCTGGGGCGTGGAGCCGCGCGTACCGTTCCTGGATCGCGAGTTCCTGGATGTGGCGATGAAGATGGATGCGCGCCACAAGATGGTCGACAAGGCCAGCGGCCGCATCGAGAAGGCCGTGCTGCGCGAAGCCTTTGAAGGCTACCTGCCCAAGGAAATCCTGTGGCGGCAGAAGGAGCAGTTCAGCGATGGCGTCGGCTATGGCTGGATCGACGGTTTGAAGGCGCACGCCGAGTCACAGGTCAGCGACCGCGTGCTGGCCGCCGCCGACAAGCGCTTCCCGTACAACCCGCCGCAGACCAAGGAAGCGTACTACTACCGCCACGTGTTCGAGCAGTTCTTCCCCAGCCACGCGGCCTCGGAAACGGTGCCGGGCGGCAAGTCGATTGCCTGCTCTTCGCCGGCGGCAATTGCATGGGACGCCAGTTTCGCCAGCATGGCCGATCCATCCGGTCGCGCCGTGGCCGGTGTGCACGAGCAGGCCTTGGCAGGTTAAGAGGTCAGTCGACCCAAAGGTCATTGGAAGCGTCGGCCCGCCTTGCCTTCAACGCCCCTCTTCCCTGCCCGGAGAGGGGTTGGAGGGGAAGGGGCCACTTTACATGTCGCACAATTCAACGTGCGCGATCAGGAAACCGCAGTTCTTCCTTCTATAACGACTCAAAAGGATTTTCGATGCGTGCTTGTGCGTTCGTGATGTTTGGCCTGCTCTGCAGTTCCTACGCCCACGCCAGGGAGGTGCCATTGGAGCGGCATCAACAGGGTAGTTGGGAAACCGATATCGGCTACACCGGCATGGTGCGTGATGGCGACACGCTGCATGTTTCCGGCGTCCCCTGCCGTGGTGCGGAAATGCAGGCTGCGGTGCGCGATTGCTACGGCAAGCTGACGAAGATCCTGCAGCAATTCGATGCGGACAGCAGCCAGGTGGTGAAGGAGACGGTGTTCACCACCGACATGGATGGCTTGATCAAGGCGATTCCTGAGCGCAAGACCTTCTTTGCCGATGGCAAGTATCCGGCCGCGAGCTGGGTGCAGATCAGTCGCCTGTTCGACGCCGAGGCCAAGCTTGAAGTGGAGTGGACAGTGCGCTTGAAGTAAGCGCGCAGTGCATTGGTGACGGCGAGCCGGTCAGCTGTTTGTGGGAGCGGCGTCAGCCGCGAAGCAGGGACACCATCAGGTTGCATATGCATCGAGGGTTCCAGTAAATCCAGCTTCGCGGCTTATGCCGCTCCCACACATGGATGCCAGCCGGGTTGCGTGCGCGGCGTTGTCTTCTATCTTGGACTCAAGCTCAGGCTGTGCGCCGGCTTGCCCGGCAGGAACGGAGTCGGGCGGCCTTCCACCCAGTCGTCGTGGCCTGTCCCCCAGAACGGCGACAGCGGATGGCCGCTCTGGCCGCCCGGCATGTGCACGATGCCGTCGGCCTCATGGCCGGGCGAGACCACCATGCGCTCGGAAGCGCCGAACTTGGGTCCGACCACGCGCGGCATGTTGTCGTCGCCGGCCAAGGGTTGCGCCGGCATGCACAGCCAGCGTTTGAACAGGCTGGGCAACGCGGCCGAGACCGGATGGCAGATGGCGGCAGTATTGCGCTCGCCCCAGCTGCGTTGTGCCAGATCCGGACCCTGTCCGGCCAGATCCTTCTCAAGTTGGCGAGCGCTGTCGGTGAGCAAGGCATCCCAGCTTTCATACGGCGGTGGCAGCAGGTGCGGCGGGCGTTCGCTGAGCAACGGCCACAGCACACCTTCGAACTGGGCCAGCTTGGGCGGTATGTAACGTTCGCCCAGCTGCTCCTTGGCCGGTGCCAGCAGTGCGCCTTCCATGTTGTCCATCAGGATGCCGCGGAAGCCGCGCGCCATCCGATAACTGACTGAATCGGTGGATGCGCGGCCCTGCCACTGGCGGCTGGCGGCTTCCAGTCGTTTGAGTGCAGGGTCATCGCTGTGTTCGACAGTCTGCCGCAGCAGCTTCCACCAGCGCTCCATCAGCAATGCGCGGTCGTCGAGCTGGAGCGCCAGCAGGTCACTTTCCTTGAAGCTTTCGTGTGCGAACAGGCCGTCGCGGATCTGCTTTGCGCGTGCACCGAAGTCATAGCCGCCGTCACCGGCCTCGGCCAGCGCAGCACCATCGAGCACGCGGCCATTGGCTGTCCACAAGCGGTGATCCGGCGGGTCGACCAGTGCCGGTGCCTGATTGGTGCGGATTGGCCACGGTGCACAGTTGGCCTGCATGGCTGCATCGGCATGGCAGGCCGGGTCACGCGCAGGGCGCGCGCCGATCAGGCGCCAGGCGATGCGCCCGCTGCGGTCGGCGACCAATAGATTCTGTGCGGGGATGCCGGAGCGGTCGGCTACCGCAAAGGCGGAGTCGAGATCGGCAGCCTTGGCCATGTCAGCGAAATCCAGGCGCACCGCGCCAGCCTGCTGGCCTACCCAACGCAGGGCCAGCAGTTGCCCGTCGGGCTCGTCGTGCAGGACAGGGCCCCAGTCGCTTTCGCGTACCAGCAGCAGCTCCGGGTGGGCGCCGGCGACGGCGATGGACTCGTTGAAGGTGCGCAGCGGGGTGTTCGCGGGCAGGGTGGTGTAGTCGGCGGTGTCGATATAGCTGTTGGTGAAGGCCCAGGCCACCCGCGTATTGCTGCCGACGATGACTGCAGGCAGGCCGGGCAGGGTGAAGCCTGCAACATCGACCTTGCCCTCGGGAGCGGTTGGGTCGGCATAACGCAGGCGTGCGCGGAACCAGATGTTCGGCGCACGCAGGCCCAGGTGCATGTCGTCGGCGATGATGGCGCGGCCGTCGGCTGTCAGAGCTCCTGCTACTGCGAAGTTGTTGCTACCCGGAAAAGAACCGGTAGCCGCAGGCGACCCACCTACGTCTCTCTCCCGCGCAGCGGGAGAGAGGGGGACCGCTTGCGAAGCAAGGGGTGGAGTGAGGGCAGCCAGGTAAGGCGCAAAAGAACCGGTCGCCGCAGGCGACCCACCTAGGTCTCTCTCCCGCGCAGCGGGAGAGAGGGGGACCGCTTGCGAAGCAGGCGGTGGAGTGAGGGCCGGCGCGGTGCCTGCATTGCGCAGGTCCAGCGTTGCCGCATCCGGTAACACGGCATCGCCACGGGGCTCGCCAAACAAGGGCGCATCCCAGTTGCTGCCGTCGTGGGCGAGCAATGCATACAGGGCTGGCGGCACCACGCTGCGGATGCGTGCCATCGCCAGTTCGCGGGTATTGGTCGGGTCCTGCAGGTCGGCGTACATCGCCAGCCCGGTCAGCACCGAGTCCTCCAACTCCCAGGCGCGCGGTTGCTGGCGCAGCAGCAGATAAGGCCATGGCCGTACGGGCAGCGCGGCAAGGCCGGCATTGACGCCGTCGCGGTAGGCCTCGATGACGCCGCGCTTGTCGCCCAGGGCGGCGCCCAGGTTCTGCTGGGTGTGGGCACGCAAGCGGTGCACGCGCATGCGTTTGTCCAGCGGCAGGGCCTTGGCGCCGAACAGTTCGGACAGCTCGCCCGCTGCCGAGCGGCGCATCAGGTCCATCTCGAAGAAACGTTCCTGTGCGTGCACGTAGCCCAGGGCGCGGGCCATGTCGGTCTCGTTGGCAGCTTCGACGGTGAGCACGCCGAGCGCGTCGCGCTGGATGCTGACCGGTGCAGACAGTCCTGGCAGGGCCAGTTCCCCGTCCAACTGTGGCAGGCTGCCGCGCAGCAGTCCCCAGATGACCAGCAGTAGTATCAGCAACAGCCCCAATACAACCCAAAGCGAACGCAGCAGCCAACGCAGCACAGGCCTACCCCCGGTAGCGGTTCTGCCGCGATTGTAGACAGCTTGTGAAGCCGAAGGAGAGGGAATCGCAACTGAAAGTGATTCCGATTAGATCATTGGCTTTTCAGATGGGGCACCCTATGCACCATCGAATCATCAGGAGCACCCCCATGCAGGGCAAGTCCGAAGTCATTGAGTGCCTGAAGGAGCTGCTGCGCGGCGAACTGGCTGCGCGCGACCAGTACTTCATCCATTCCCG
This sequence comes from Stenotrophomonas sp. STEN031, assembly GCF_056759975.1. NCBI lineage: Bacteria > Pseudomonadati > Pseudomonadota > Gammaproteobacteria > Lysobacterales > Lysobacteraceae > Stenotrophomonas > Stenotrophomonas sp. STEN031. Next base: position 10,012 of record NZ_JBRREA010000026.1, on the reverse strand, counting down.
TCGTTACGAGGACCAGGGCCTGCTGGCGCTGTACGAGCGTATCGGCCATGAGATGGAAGAAGAGACCGAACACGCCGACGCCCTGCTGCGTCGCATCCTGTTCCTGGGCGGCGACCCGGATATGCGTCCGCACGCCTTCGAGCCGGGCGTGACGGTGATGGAGATGCTGGAGAAGGACCTGCAGGTGGAATACCAGGTGCGCGCCAACCTGGCTGCCGGCGTGAAGCTGTGCGAAGCGCAGGGGGACTACGTCAGCCGTGACATCCTGATCGCGCAGCTGCGTGACACCGAGGAAGACCACGCCTGGTGGCTGGAGAAGCAGCTGGGCCTGATCAAGCGCATTGGCCTTGAGCTGTACCAGCTGAGCAAGATGGACGCCAAGGGCACCCCGGCGCATTGATTCTGTAGTGCCGACCCATGGTCGGCATTTGAATCTATCGGCAACGCCCCCTGCCGACCATGGGTGGGCACTACAGGTGTCGTGGGTCTTCGGGTTTGCCTGTAACGCCCCTGCCGACCATGGGTCGGCACTACGGGCATTACAGGCGTTGCAGCCTGTATACGGCAGTGGAAAGCGCGCTCACGCCGTCAGCGCGGAAGTCCGGCTGCTGGTCGAGGATGTCGCGGCGTTCCAGCAGGCCGGCTTGCCACGGGCTGGCAAACAAGCGCTGCACTTCGGCTTCCTCCACCGAGAACGGCGGGCCCTGCTTTTCGTCCTGCGGGTATTCCAGGGTGATCAGCACGCCTTGGCAGCCTACCGGCAGCTGCCCGTACAAGGTGTCGCGGTAGTGTTGGCGCAGATGCGGCGGCAAGGCGATCAGTGCTGCGCGGTCGTAGACGCCGGCGATATCGCCCAGCAAGTCCGCATCCAGCGCGAAGGCATCACCACAGATGATTTCAATCGGCCCGGCGCTGTAGTGCTCGCCGTACTGGCTGCTGTGGCGCTGCGGGGTGAGGTCGGCTTCGGCGAAGAACTGCTCTATCGCCATTGGCGACAATTCGACGCCCAGCACGCGGTGGCCTTGCGCCGCCAGCCAGTGCATGTCCAGGGTCTTGCCGCACAGTGGCACCAGTACGCGGCTGCCTGCCGGGAGTTGCAGCTCGGGCCAGTGCTTCTGCAGCAGCGGCATCACCTCGTTGCGATGAAAGCCGATTTGACCGTTCTGCCAACGTTGCAGCCAGAAGTCGGGTTGCATGGGGTTCTCCAATTGCGTTTGCTGGTGACTTGTAGGAGCGGCGTGAGCCGCGAAGCTGATAGCAATGGATCAAGAGTGATCTATGGTCACTGAGGTTTGTTGGTTCAGTGGCTTCGCGGCTTACGCCGCTCCGACAAAAGCATAAAAAAGATGGCCGGGCATTGCCCGGCCATCTCTTGTTACTGAACTTCCAGCCCTTCAACCTTCTGCCACCCACGCGGCAGCAGATGCCCGCGCGTCGCCCGTGTTCCCAGATACGTCTCCAGGTCCTTGAACGACAGGTTCATGGTGCGCTGGCCGCTGCGCACCTGCAGGGTGTTGCTCGGGCCTACCGCGACCACCGCCACCACGCGCTCGGTGGAGAGCTTGGCCTTGGGGATCTCGATGATCTTGTTGCCCTTGCCCTTGTCCAGTTCCGGCAGCTCGCTGGCCGGGATGGCGAGCATGTTGCCGGCGCTGGTGACCGCGACGATGCGGTCGGTTTCCGGGTTGGCGACCAAGGACGGGGTCAGCACTGCCGAACCGGCGGACAGGTTGAGCATCGCCTTGCCGGCCTTGTTGCGCCCGGTCAGGTTCTCGAAGCGGGTGACGAAACCATAGCCGTGGGTGGACGCCAACACGAAGCGGGTGTTGTTGTCGCCGCTGGCTACGGTGACGAAGCTGCTGCCCGGTGCCGGCGAGAAGCGGCCGGTCAACGGCTCGCCATTGCCACGTGCCGAGGGCAGGGTATGCACCGGCGTGGAGTAGGCGCGGCCTTCGGTATCGAGGAAGGCCACCTGCTGGGTGCTGCGGGTACGCGCCACCGCCAGCAGGCTGTCGCCGTCGCGGTAGTTCAGGGTCGAACCGTCGACGTCGTGGCCCTTGGCCGCGCGTACCCAGCCCTTCTCCGACAGCACCACGGTCATCGGCTCGCTCGGAACCAGCTCGGTCTCGTCGATGGCCTGGGCGGCACCGCGCTGTACCAGCGGCGAACGGCGTTCATCGCCGAACTTCTTGGCGTCGGCCAGCAGTTCGTCCTTGACCAGCTTCTTCAGCTTGGCGCTGCTCTGGAGGATCGAGAGAATCTTGTCGCGTTCCTTGGCCAGCTCATCCTGCTCGCCGCGGATCTTCATTTCTTCCAGACGCGCAAGCTGCTTCAGCTTGGTTTCCAGGATGTACTCGGCCTGGTCTTCGCTCAGTGCGAAGCGCGCGATCAGCGCGGCCTTGGCATCGTCCTCGGTGCGGATGATGCGGATCACTTCGTCCAGGTTGAGGAAGGCAACCAGCAAGCCTTCCAACAGGTGCAGGCGACGCTCGACCTTCTGCAGGCGATGGTTGAGGCGGCGGGTGACCGTGTCCTGGCGGAAGCGCAGCCACTCGCTGAGCAGCATCTTCAGGTTCTTGACCTGCGGACGACCGTCCAGGCCGATGACGTTGAGGTTGACGCGGTAGCTGCGCTCAAGGTCGGTGATGGCGAACAGGTGGCCCATCAGCTGCTCGGCGTCGACGCGGTTGGAGCGCGGCATCAACACCACGCGCACCGGGTTGGCGTGATCGGATTCGTCGCGGATGTCTTCCAGCCACGGCAGCTTCTTGGCGCGCATCTGCGCAGCGATCTGCTCGATCACCTTGGACGGCGAGACCTGGTGCGGCAGCGCATCGATGACGATGTTGCTGCCTTCCTTCTTGAAGGTAGCGCGCGCACGGACGCTGCCATTGCCGGTCTCGTAGATGTTCCGCAGGTCCGACGGCGAGGTGATGATCTCGGCGGTGGTCGGGTAGTCCGGGCCCTTCACGTGCTCGCAGAGCTCGGCGACGGTGGTATCCGGCTCGTCGATCAGGCGCACCAGCGCGCTGACGATCTCATTGAGATTGTGCGGCGGTACGTCGGTGGCCATGCCCACGGCGATGCCGGTGGTGCCGTTGAGCAGCAGGTGCGGCAGGCGTGCCGGCAACCAGCTCGGCTCTTCCAGGGTGCCGTCGAAATTCGGCGACCAGTCGGTGGTGCCCTGGCCCAGTTCGCCCAGCAATACCTCGGCGATCGGGGTCAGCTTGGATTCGGTGTAACGCATGGCCGCAAACGATTTGGGATCATCGCTGGAGCCGAAGTTGCCCTGACCGTCGATCAGCGGGTAGCGGAACGAGAACGGCTGGGCCATCAGCACCAGGGCCTCGTAGCAGGCGCTGTCGCCGTGCGGGTGGTACTTACCGATGACGTCACCGACGGTGCGGGCGGACTTCTTGGGCTTGGATGCGGCACCCAGGCCCAGTTCGCTCATCGAATAGATGATGCGGCGCTGCACCGGCTTGAGCCCGTCGCCGATGAACGGCAGGGCGCGGTCCAGCACCACGTACATGGAGTAGTCGAGATAGGCGCGTTCAGCGTATTCGCGCAGTGGCTGCTGTTCGAAGCCATGGTAAGCGGGGCGTGCAGACTCAGTCATTGCGGGTGGGTGCTACCTGTTGTGCGGAGCCAAGGCGGGGGCCGCCGGCTGCCTGATCCGACGATTATCCGGATGGCGGCGGAGATGCCAAGCCACGGATGGGATCGAGCCCGCCTTCCAGCCCCTGATCGGCCCGGCTCTGGTAGCGGCCGGGCGGCAGGCCGAAGTGGCGGCGGAACACGATCACGAAGGCGCTGGGGCTGCTGAACCCCAGTGAATGGGCGATGTCGGCCACGGCATGGCCGTCATTGAGGCGGCGCAGCGCCTCGGCCAGCCGCGCCTGCTGCCGCCATTGGGCGAAGCTCAAGGTGGTCTCGTCGCGGAAATGGCGGCTCAGGCTGCGCGACGACAAGCCCGCCCACTGTGCCCATTGCGCAAGGCTGCGGTCATCGGCCGGTTCGGCCAACAGCTGCGAGGCGATTCGCAGCAGGCGCCGATCGGCCGGCATCGGCAGGTGCATGCGCTGGCGCGGTGCCTGCCGGATTTCGTCCAGCAGTACATCCATCATGTGTTGCTGGGGCGCTGACAGTGGCTGCTCCGGCGACCAGTCGCTGATCCGCTCGGCCAAGGCATTGAGCAGGCGGGAAATGCCGATCACGCAGGGCTCGTCGGGTAAATCAACGCAAACCGGGCTGGCCAGGGCCATGCCCCAGCCACGCAGCGGGCCGTCGATCACCACCGTATGCGGCTCGGCGGCGGGCATCCAGCCACCCGAACCCGCCGGCAGGGACCAGGTGCCGTGACGGGTGCGGGTGGTCAGCAGGCCACGTTCTACGCAGATCAGCTGTGCCCGCGCGTGCTGGTGCCAGTCCACCTCGCGGGCCAGGCCCTGCGGGCTGTCGAAGCGGAAGCCGAATACCGGCGGGCCGTCGTCGCGCTCGAACCAGTCCAGTTCCTGGTCACGCAGCAGCGGGGCGGGCAGCTGCATGCCAAAGCCCTGCGGTGCCCGGCGCCGGACCGAAGAGAGGGTTGCGCCTGTACTTGGCCTGATTTCGTCATTCATTGGCTGAATTGTATTACCCGGCCATGAGCGCAGCCATTACTGTGTCCCGGTCGGCCGCAGACACCATTGATGCAACACAGCATCTGATACCAAATAGAATATTTCCATTGAGAAATATTCCATCTGGAAGGAAGATGCCCGCCCATGATCTGTGCCGACACCACCCAGCCCCCCAGCTTTGGCCTGTTGCTGCGGCAAGTCCGCGACGGCCTCGCCCGGCAGCTTGATGCCTCCATGGCCGAGGAAGACCTCGGCCTTGGATTCAGCCACTACATCGGTCTGAAGACCTTGATGCACATGGCGCCCTGTACCGCCAACCAGCTTGCACGCGGCCTGGACCAGGTCCCCAGCGCGGTGACCCGTCTGCTGGACAAGTTCGAAGCGCTGGGTTGCGTGCGCCGCGAGGCGCATGCGCAGGACCGTCGTGCATTGCAGATCGTGCTCACCGATGAAGGCCGTGCCCTGTGGCTGCGTTTGAAACAGCGTGGCGACAAGGTGATGGAAGACGCCATGCGTGACCTGCAGGCGGAGGAGCGGGAGATGTTGATGTCCCTGCTGCTCCGTATACGTGACTCCTTGATGACCCCATGAAAACCATGTCCTCCCCCACATCCCTGGTTTCACCCGCCCGCGGCCTCCTGGCCGCGGCGCTGGTTCTTACGCTGGCCGCGTGTGCCAGCAGCCGTGGCCTGCAACCGCAGGGGCGACTGTTGGAGGCCGACAGCCTGCACAGCAGCCGCAGCCTGGCCGGTACGCCGCTCAGTGCAGCCGGCTTTCCGGCAGCTGATTGGTGGCGTGCGTTCGCCGACCCGCAGTTGGATGCGCTGATCGACGAAGCGCTGCGCGGCTCGCCCTCGTTGGAGGTGGCTGACGCACGCCTGCGCCAGGCGCAGGCACACGCCGCCAGCAGCAATGCCGAGCGCAAGCCCAGCCTGTCGTTGTCACCGGGCTATACCGGCATGCGCCTGCCCGAATCCATGGCCGGTGATGAAATCGGCGGCCATTACATGGGTAGCGTGCAGGCCGTGGCCAACTTCAGTTACGGCGTCGACCTGTGGGGCGGCAAGCGTGCCGCCTGGGAAGCCGCCGTCGACAGCGGCCACGCCGCTGCCGTGGATGCGCAGGCTGCGCGCCTGGACTTGGCTGCCGCCATCGTCCAGGGCTACGTGCAACTGGCCCATGCCGGGCAACTGCAGCGTGTTGCCAATGACGAACTGGCGCGCGCCGAGAAGACCTTGCAGCTGACCCGCCAGCGTCGCGCCGCCGGTATCGACAGTGAACTGCAGGTGCAGCAGGCACAGGCACGGCTGCCAGCTGCGCAACAGCAGCAACTGGCCGCACAGCAGCAGATCGATGTGTCGCGCAATGCGCTGGCCGCGCTGCTCGGCAAAGGACCGGACCGCGGCCTGGACATCAAGGTTCCGAATGAATTGAATCCGCTGGCCCTGCAGCTGCCAGGTGTAGTTCCCAGCGAACTGCTGGGCCGGCGTCCGGATATCGTTGCCGCGCGCTGGCGCGTGGAAGCGGCGGACAAGCAGGTCAAGGTGGCCAAGACCCGCTTCTACCCGAACCTCAACCTGACGGCTTTGGGCGGGGTGGTGTCCAAGGACCTGGGCAGTCTGTTTGAAAGCGGCTCCACCTTCGGTCTGCTGGCACCGGCGCTGAGCCTGCCGATCTTCGATGGCGGTCGCCTGCGCGCCGGTCTGGCCAGCAGCGATGCCGACTATGACCTTGCCGTGGCCAACTACAACCACACCCTGGTGGAGGCCCTGCGCGACGTTGCCGACCAGGTCAACGCCAGCCGTTCGCTGGCCGAGCAGGTGCAGGCGCAGCAGCAGTTGCGTGGCATCGCGCAGACCGACTACGAGCTGGCGCAGCAGCGCTACCGTGCCGGTATCGGCAACTACCTTGATGTGCTCAGCACCCAGGACCGCCTGCTGCAGGCCGACCAGGGGCTGAGCAACCTGCAATCACAGCAGCTGCTGTCTTCGGTACGCCTGAGCACCGCCCTCGGCGGCGGCTTCCAGCCCACCGTCGACACGGCGCCGGCCGTTGCCGCCGGCAACGACACCACGCATTCCTGAGAGTCCCCCGAATGAGCCAGACAACCTCCCCCGATGCGGCAGCCGCCGCTCCCAGCCGTCGCGGCAAGCTGCTGCGCGGCCTGTTGTTCGTCGTCCTGATCCTGCTGGCAGCGTTTGCCGCGTGGTACTACTTCCTTGGCCGCTGGGCCGAGGAAACCGACGACGCCTATGTCGGCGGCAACCAGGTGCAGATCACCCCGCAGATCACCGGCACCGTGGTATCCATCGCCGCCGATGACGGCATGAAGGTCGAGCAGGGCCAGTTGCTGGTGCAGCTGGACCCGGCCGATACCGAAGTGGCGATGCAGCAGGCGCAGGCCAACCTCGCCAGCACCGTGCGCCAGGTGCGCGGCCTGTACCGCAGCGCCGAAGGTGCACAGGCGGAATTGAATGCGCGGATGGTGTCGGTGAAGCGCGCGCGCGAAGACTTCGACCGTCGCCGTGACCTCGCTGCCAGCGGTGCGATCTCCAATGAAGAACTGGCCCACGCCCGTGACGAGTTGGCCGCTGCCGAAGCCGCCGTTGCAGGTTCGCGCGAGACCGTCGAGCGCAGCCGCGCGCTGATCGACGACACCGTCATCGCCACCCAGCCGGACGTGCAGGCGGCTGCGGCGCAGCTGCGCCAGGCCTATCTCAACAACGCACGTGCCGGCATCGTTGCGCCGGTCACCGGTTATGTCGCGCGTCGCTCCGTGCAGGTCGGTCAGCGCGTGCAGCCGGGTGCGGCCTTGATGGCGGTGGTGCCGGCCGAGCAGATGTGGGTGGATGCCAACTTCAAGGAAACCCAGCTGCGGCATATGCGTCTGGGCCAGGAAGTGGAGCTGCGCTCGGACCTGTACGGCAGTGACGTGACCTACAAGGGCCGCATCACCAACCTTGGCCTGGGCACCGGTTCGGCGTTCTCGTTGCTGCCGGCGCAGAACGCCAGCGGCAACTGGATCAAGATCGTGCAGCGCGTACCGGTGCGCATCGCCGTCGATGCCAAGCAGCTTGCCGAGCATCCGCTGCGCCTGGGCCTGTCGATGAAGGCCGAGGTCAACCTGCACGACCAGAAGGGCACGGTGCTGCCGGCCAATGCGGCCAAGGGCACGGTGTACGGAACGCAGGTCTATGCCAAGCAGCTGCACGATGCCGACGCGCTGATCCACAGCATCATCCAGGACAACCTGCCGCTGTCCGCGCGCGCCAGCTGAGGTCACCATGTCCGCTCAAGCTCCCACGGCGCCGGCCACGACGGTCGGCGCAGGGCCAGCCAATGTTGCGTTGTGCACGGCCGGCCTGGCGCTGGCCTCGTTCATGCAGGTGCTGGATACCACCATCGCCAACGTCTCGTTGCCGACGATCGCCGGCAACCTCGGCGCCAGTTCGCAGCAGGCGACCTGGGTCATCACCTCGTTCGCGGTCAGCACCGCGATTGCCTTGCCGCTGACGGGGTGGCTGAGCCGCCGCTTTGGCGAGGTGAAGCTGTTCGTCTGGGCAACGATTGCCTTTTCCATCGCCTCGCTGCTGTGTGGCATCGCTCAGAGCATGGGCATGCTGGTGGTGTCGCGCGCGCTGCAGGGTTTCGTGGCCGGGCCGATGTACCCGATCACCCAGTCGCTGCTGGTCTCGATCTATCCACGCGAGAAGCGCGGGCAGGCGCTGGCCTTGCTGGCAATGATCACCGTGGTCGCGCCTATTGCTGGTCCCATCCTCGGTGGCTGGATCACCGACAACTACAGCTGGGAATGGATCTTCCTGATCAACGTGCCGCTGGGCGTGATCGCTGCAGCAATCGTCGGTGGCCAGCTGCGCCATCGCGTGGAAACCACCGAGCGTCCGAAGATGGATTACGTTGGCCTGGTCACCCTGGTGATCGGCGTCGGCTGCCTGCAGTTGATGCTGGACCTGGGCAACGAGGAAGACTGGTTCAACTCGACCAAGATCGTGGTGCTGACCTGTATTGCCGCGGTGATGTTGGCGGTGTTCGTGATCTGGGAGCTGACTGACAAGGATCCCATCGTTGACCTGAAGTTGCTGCGGCATCGCAATTTCCGCGCCGGCACCTTGGCGATGATCGTCGGCTATGCGGCGTTCTTCTCGGTGGCCTTGATGATCCCGCAATGGCTGCAGCGCGACATGGGCTATACCGCGATCTGGGCGGGCCTGGCGACGGCGCCCCTGGGTATCCTGCCGATCATGGTGGCGCCGGTGCTGGGCAAGTTCGGGCATAAGGTGGACATGCGCTACCTGGCGACGATTGCATTCTTCGTGCTGTCGATGACCAGCTTCCTGCGTTCGGGCTTCAACCTGCAGGTCGATTTCGCGCACGTGGCCGGTGTGCAGTTGCTCATGGGTGTTGGGTTGGCGCTGTTCTTCATGCCGGTGCTGCAGATCCTGCTGTCCGACCTTGATGGTCGCGAGATCGCGGCCGGCTCCGGCCTGGCCACTTTCCTGCGTACGCTGGGCGGCAGCTTCGCGGCATCGTTGACCACCTGGTTGTGGGCGCGGCGTACGCAACAACATCATGCGGACCTGACCGAGCATGTGTCCTTGTACGACCCGGGTATGCATCAGCAGGTGAACGCGATGGGGCAGGGCGACCTGCAGCACGGTGCGGCGGTGCTCAACGAGATGATCAACCACCAGGCCTCGCAGATGGGCTTCAACGACATCTTCCTGCTGCTGGGCTGGGTGTTCCTGCTGATCATCGGCCTGGTGTGGCTGGCCAAGCCGCCGTTTGGTGCGGGAGCGGGGGCTGCGTCGGCCGGTGGGCACTAACCCAGCTTGTTGTAGGAGCGGCGTAAGCCGCGAAGTCGTCAACAATGAAACTACAACGAAGCCCGTAATCCCATGGATTGCGGGCTTCGTTTTGTGTAGTGCCGAGCCATGCTCGGCAATGGCCTTACCGGTAAAGCCCCTGCTGAGCATGGCTCGGCACTACAGGTTGGGATTATCGGTAAAGCCCCTGCCGAGCATGGCTCGGCACTACAAAAGCATCGGGCACAAAAAAACCCGCTTTCGCGGGTTGTTTCGTTTGAGTCGTGGTGCCCAGGAGAGGACTCGAACCTCCACGGAGTTGCCCCCGCTAGCACCTGAAGCTAGTGCGTCTACCAATTCCGCCACCTGGGCGACTCAGGAGATGAATTGTGCCGAGTGTGAAGAAAACTGTCAACGCTTTGTGCGAAGAAATTTCACATTGCAGCGGAGCACTGTAGTGCCGAGCCATGCTCGGCATGAGGCGCCATCGGTAAGGCCTCTGCCGAGCATGGCTCGGCATTATCGTCGGGATTATCGGTAAGGCTTTTGCCGAGCATGGCTCGGCAC